>USTX01000030.1 GCA_900557655.1 uncultured Eubacteriales bacterium | reverse complement strand
GCCTCGTCCTGACCGACGATGTGGGTTTTCAGGCGGTCGCTCAGCCCCTTGATCTGCTCGTACTCCTGCGCCTTGATCTTGGACGCGGGAATTTTCGTCCACAGCTCAATGATCCGCGCCAGATTCTCCATGGTCACGGCGGGCTTGGGGTGCTTTTCCAGCTCCTCGATCTTCGCCGCCAGCTGCATCAGCTTGCTGCGGATCAGCGCCAGACGCTCATAGTCCTGATTCTCCGTATTTTCGTTGAGCATCCGCAGTTCCAGCTCGTAGTCGTCCCGCTCCTTTTTCAGCTCGGCAAGCTGGGAAATCTCCTTGCACTGCAGGTTGACGTCGGAACAGGCTTCGTCCAGCAGGTCGATTGCCTTGTCAGGCAAAAACCGGTCGGTGATGTAGCGCTCGGAGAGGACGACGCACTGGCGGGCGATTGCCGGGGAAATCTCCACCCCGTGGAACTCGGCATAGGATTTGGCAATGCCCTGCATGATAAGGCTTGCCTCGGCGATGGTGGGTTCCGCCACGGTGACGGGCTGGAAGCGGCGCTCCAGCGCAGAATCTTTTTCAATAAACTTGCGGTATTCGTCCGTCGTGGTTGCGCCGATAGTTTGCATCTCACCGCGTGCAAGATATGGTTTAAGCATATCTGCGGGGCTGATTTCGCCCTCTTTGCTGCCCGCCTGCGCAAGCATATGAATTTCGTCAATAAACACGATTATGTTTTTAGCGCCAATAATGGTGTTGATGGCGTTTTTAAGCTTCTCTTCCATACTTCCGCGATACTTAGTACCCGCCATAAGCGAACCCATATCAAGACTAAATATTATTTTGTTTTGCAAAAATTCTGGTACATCGCCTTTTACAATCGCCTGCGCCAAGCCCTCAACAACGGCCGACTTACCAACTCCCGCCTCACCAATCAAAACGGGGTTGTTTTTAGTTTTGCGACACAATACCTCAATAATTCGCGCCGTTTCTTTCTCTCGCCCGATAATAGGGTCCATTCGCCCCGCCCTTGCGCGCGCCGTCAAATCAATGCCCATATCCCTTAAAACCTCAGGGAGATTAGCGTTAATATTGGCCGTTTGCGTGGCAGTCTGCTGGCTTTTTTTGGCCTCATAATTATTGTTTAGATTGCTTGCGTAACTGTTGTTAGCGTCGCTGACGCCACCAAAAGACGATCCAAAATTTTCAAACATTCTTTCAATGTCGTCAAAAAACGACCCTGCTGGATAAAACGAATCGTCATAGTTTACCCCCGTTAAAACGTCTTTAACGCGCTTAGTAAACACGCTTATATTAACGCCAAAACTTTCACGCAGAATGCTTACCGCTTGGTTGTTGGTGTCAATAACTAAGGCAAACAAAAGTGCCTCGGTTGGTATGCCAAGTTCGCCAAGTTGAAGCGTCACGTTTTGCGCGTTGGTTAAAACGTTTTTAACGCGCGGCGTCCAGTCAATGCTCATCAGGCTTGACACTGATCCCGTAAACGCCTTAGTTTGTTTTAAAACACTTTCAACGGCGCTGCTTGTTACATTTACCTCTCTTAAAAGTTTGCTTGCAACACAGTCTTTAACGCTTGCAAGCCCATAAAGAAGGTACTCTGTCCCGACGTTTTTATCGCCAAATTTAACCGCCAATTTTTTTGCATTATCCAAAACTTTTTGACTGTTACTTGTTAACTTAATGTTCATAATTTTCACTCTCCTTTTTTAAATTTATTTAATTCTCTGGTTCTTTAAAGCATTTGCAACGAATGACGCCCTAAAAATATCCCTGTCAAGTTCCTCAGTTGGCGCCTTATTAATTTTAGTTAAAATGTTGGGCATACACTCTACCATAAGTTTATCCAAAATTGCATTATCTTTAAACCTTAAAAGTCCAAGCGCGATGCCCATTTTAACCTCGCCCGAAAGTTTAAACAACTCCGCAGTGGTCAGTTTAAAGCAGTTGGTTAAAACACCAAACGCCCTAAACACGCGGTCTTTAATTTCGGCCTCTTTTTCAGCAACCAACTTGATTCGCGCGCGATTTTCGTACTCACAAATTTGGTTGACCGCCTCTTTTACCGCGCCGATAATCTCTTTTTCGCTTACGCCAAGACTGCGGGCATTGCTTATTTGATACATAAACCCAACGCTGTCGCTCTGCTCTCCATACGCTCCCCGCGCCACCAGCCCGCGCGAAGAAAGAAAGTTCATAATCCCGTCCATCTGGCCACTAAGTGTAAGCGCCGGCAGAAACATCATAACCGACGCGCGCATCCCCGTGCCAAGGTTGGTTATGCACGTTGTTAAAAACCCAAAGTCGTCACTATAAGCCACGTTAAGTTTTTTAAGCATCTTATCCTTCCTTTCGATGTGAAGCTTCAACAACAGCTTCAATATCAATATGTCCTTTATTTAATCTTGATATTAAAGCTAAATATTCAATATTTCCACTTCCACCTTTAATTGGACTATATGTTAATTTCGTCAGTGTTTAAAATAACCGCGCCGAAATCTTTTTTGTCTAAAAGGTCTTTTGAAATAAGGTGCTTTTCTTGCAAAACGTGCGCGTCTATATCAGGCAGGCTTTTTATGGTATAGATTTTAAATTCATCCAGCCCCGACACACTGTCTGCCACCAGTTTTAAAACCTTAAACCCGTTTTCGCCCGAAAGCCGCGGCGGCATAGGAAGTTTGTCAAGGTTGCGCGCCAGCCTTATTCGGCTTGACATAACTATGCTTGAAATATCAACAACTGCCATCAAGCACCTCCAAAAGCGCCAAAAGTTTTCTGTGAACCTCGTCTGCGCGAAGATAATTTTTTTCAAGCACTGCCTGCTTTTCTTCGCGCGCAAGTTCGGCCATCTCTTTTTCAATTGACGCACGATTACGCTTTCGCTCATAGATTTTGCCCGTGTGTACGCACCGCCCGTGATACTTGGTTGCAAGGTCGCGTATGTACGGCGCAAACACCTTATAGCACTCGCTGCACCCAACAAAATACGTTTCATTAAGGTCGCTAAGCCTTTGAGAACATCGCGGACACGTTATATCCGCGGGCGTGGTGAAATCAAATTGCGTTTGCTCCATGTCAAAGCCCATCATTCGCCCTCCTTTTGGCTTAACAAAAACACCAAGACCGACTTAAAAATCTGCGCCCTAACATGGTCTTTAACCGAAAATGGCGAGTTAAGCGCCGTGTCACAAAGCGCGGCCGAAATAAGCCCCGCCTCTTTTTTTGTTATAATTTTCTCGCGTTTAAGATTATCAAGAATTTGTTCTGCGCGCTTGAAACTTATCTCGCCTCCAATGTTTTTTAAAACAAGGTCAGCCATCGCCTCATCGTCTGAAAACGGAATTTTTGAAATTTTAACAAACCCGCCGCCACCGCGCTTGCTTTCTTTAACAAACCCTCGGTCAACGGTAAAGCGCGTCTCTAAAACATAGTTAATCTGGCTTGGTGCGCACGAAAAAAAGTTTGCCAGCTCGTTGCGCGAAATGTCAATCTCGTCGCTTTCGCCAAGATTGTCAAGAATAAACTTTTCAATTATATCACTTATACTTGCCACTTCCCCCCTCCCTTACTTACTTTAATAAACCTAAAACGACTTATACTTACGCCATACAGACCATTCCTACGCCAAACAGCCTATACTTACGCCATTATGCCCCACTGCTCCCGCAGTTTGCCCGCACGCAATCTATATGTAATCGCCTTAAAGGTCAAAGTAAGTCAAACTTTACACCTCTATATTATACCCACAAAAAAAGTTTGTCAACACTTTTAGACAAACTTTTCAAAATTTTTTAATTTAAATATTTTTTGGTCACGCCATAAAGCGCGATAGCCAACGCTGTTGCAACGTTAAGCGATGAATTGTTGCCAAACATATCAATGTGCACCGCCGCCTTTGACAAATCAAGCGCAGTTTGACTTACGCCCGCACGCTCGTTACCAACCAAAAGCGCAACACCATCAAACGCCCGCACGTCAAAATCTCTTAAAGGCACGCTTTCGTCACACAGTTCAACGCTTATCACCGTTTGCCCCATTTTGGTGGCCTCACTAATCGCGTCTTGGACGCTCTCAAACACCTGATAAGGCACAGTGTTTGTACAGTTTCGCGCCGTCTTTTCAATCTTTTTCGCGTTAAACTGGCGGTTTAAAACGATAAAGATTTTTTTAACGCAAAACGCGTCAGCAAGCCTAAACGCCGACCCAATATTTTCGTCGTGTTCAATGTTTTCAAGTATCAGCCCAATGTTTAAATTGGCCTTAATTTGCCTTTGCTTGAACTCTTTATGCATTAGCTGCTTCATTGAAATAGATAAACCCTATCGTGCCCGGGCCACAATGCGCCCCAATAACCGGCCCAACTGGCAGGCGACGAATTTTACCCTTATCGCCAAGTTTCTCGCGAAGAATTTTCTCGGCAAGGTCGGCCGCTGCCTTATCGTCCGCGTCAACAAGATACAGTTCGCGCGAATAGTCAAAGTTCTCTGCCGCCCTGTCCGCCATAAACGCAAGCGCCTTTGCCTTGCCTTTTTGCGTTGCGATTTTAACGATTTTTCCGTTTTCGTCACACTTTAAAATCGGCTTAATGCCAAGCATAGCGCCAAACACAGCACTTGTTGCGCTAATTCGCCCGCCGCGACGCAGATGGCTTAGACTGTCAACCATAAACTCAATGTGCAGCCTCTTTTTAAGTTCTTCCAGCCGCGCAATAATCTCGTCATCGCTAAGCCCCGCCTTATGCAGCCGCGCCCCTTCAAGCGCTATCACGCCCGCGCCATAACAGATCGATTTCGTGTCAAACATCGTGCACTTGCGCTCTGGATACTTTTCTTTAAGTTCATTAAGCGCCGTTTTTAAATGGTTAAACGTGCCCGAAAGTTCGCTTGAAAAATGCACATACAAAATATCCTCGCCGCGTGCAAAAATCGGGTCAAACGCATCAATATAGTCTTGCGGGTTCAGGGCCGCCGTGGTTGGCATCGCTCCGCCCCTCATCTTTTCATAAAGCGCGTGAAAATCTGTATTGCGCCCCATGTCATAGGCAAATTCTTTGCCCTCTATCAAATACGGCATCGGCAAAAAATTAATGCCAAGCTCGTCTATGTCTGTATACCAAATCTCGCAATCGCTGTCAGTAAAATAAACGCTCATAACCTCTCCTTTAAAAGGGTCGCCTTGCTCGCACGCCTAAACATCGTCCGCGCAAAAACAACTTTAAATGGCCGCCCCAACTTTCAAGCGGCGCCCGAAAATCGGAGCATTTTGCGTTACTTTTGTGTACTTCGCGTTTGTCTGTTGTTTTGCTAATAAGCCGCTGCCTTATAAAGTCCGCACTACTCCGTCTGGCTTCCCTTTCTACCTTTATTCTACCATAAATTTTGCGTTCGTCAAAATAAATTAGGCTATCTTATCAGTAAGCCAACAAAAAACCGCCCCGAATAGGCTCACGCCCACCCAAAGCGGTTATGTTTTATTTTACTCTACCTACTGTTTTTGCCCGCACTTTTTGCAGAATTTAGAGTCGGCATCAATCTCAGCGCCGCACTCTTTACAAAACGCCTTTTCTTCGCTAAGCCCACGCTTAACAGCCTTAGTTGTTTTTGTCACCGCATCTTGATTGACCTCTGCACCAATGTCAGCCATCTCTTTAAGGTCTTGCTTACTTTTTTCCATTATGCGCCTTTGCCTTTTAACAAACACCTGTGGAAAAAACAACACCAACACCCACATAGTCAGCACCAAAGCCGTCACAACAACAAACATTCCTATAAAAAATCCCTTCATAATATTTCTCCTTTAAATTATTATACCATATTTTACCCCACTCTTTCAAGCATATTAATAGCAAATTTTAAAAACTTAAAGAAAAGTAATAATAATTACAAGCGCGTCAAAACTATTGTGCTTGCACAGAATTGTTTATGGCGAGCACCGTAATTATATGGAATATTATGATAATGGTATTTCCATCAATCATTTTGCGCTAACAAAATATCATTGCGTAGCAATATCATTCGCGTCAGCGAATATCATTTTTTTGAAAAAATATATGAACCACTCGCTACGCTCGGAACCATATATTTCAAAAAAAATATCATTGAAAAAGAAACAATCCCGATTTGGGATTGTTACTTTTGCTGGTGCGAGGGAAGGGACTTGAACCCTCACGATGTTACTCACTCGCCCCTTAAACGAGCGCGTCTGCCGATTCCGCCACCCTCGCATACCATATGCGTATTGATTATATTTTCCCGCCGCGTTTGCTAAACTAAGCGAAGTTATTATACCAAACCCAAGGCAGTTTGTAAAGCCTTTTGCCAAACTTTTCAAAATTTTTAACACGCCTGTGCAACGTGGCATTAATGCTTTTCAGTCGCCTTCATTTGCATACTTTCGCGCAGTGCCCGTTTTACCCCACAAACCTCAGCCGCGCCCGATACGCCTTTTGCGCCGTATTGACCTTATCTATATAATGCACGGTTTCGCTAAACGAAATCTGCGCGATATCAATGGTATTTGTGTCGTCAAACCACGCCCGTGCGTTCCCCTCACCCGCGTTATAGCACGCCAGCGCCGTGTCAGTATCGCCAAATTTGTCAAGCAAATATTTAAGATAAAAGGTGCCAAATCGAATGTTGGTGTGCGGGTCAAAAAGGTCATTTTCATCAAATTTAACACCTAGTTTACCCGCGATGTACTCGCCCGTTTTTGGCATAATCTGCATAAGCCCCATCGCCCCCGCCCCGCTTTTCGCCCGCGCGTTAAAATGGCTTTCAGTGTTTATAACCGCAAAAATAAGCGTATTTTCAATCCCAAATTCTCTTGACGCCGCCGTCACCTCGTCATAAAATCGAACGGGATAAAACACGCACGCCGCCCCGCACGCCAAAAGGTCAGCCATCGCCAAAACCGCCATAAAAACAACGGCCACCACCCACGCTTTAAACCATCTCGTCGCCGTTACGCCTCGCCCACACACTCTTGCGCCCATACCCTTTTTTAACCCACTCATCCGCGCCCCTCGCGCATCCGCCTACATTTATTCTTATCCTTAGTATACGCGCGCGCGAAACTTCAATGCACATTGTTTAAACGGGCGTTAATAAGCCAGCAAAAAAGAGTGCTCTATTATCTTTTAAAGCACTCTTTTCTTTTAATTTCATATCTGCGCCGCGGCCTTATTTTTCCCGTCGCTGCCGGCGGAGTCAAAATCATACGCTTTACTTTTTTCCGTCAGTACCAGCGGTGTCAAAATCGTCCACCTTGCGGTTGCCAATAGCCTGACCAACCACTATTGACTCGCCCAAACTTTTGCCCGACAGTTGACTTTTTACCGACCC
>USTX01000029.1 GCA_900557655.1 uncultured Eubacteriales bacterium | reverse complement strand
GTGCGCCCCGACATTGCCTCAACGGCTGACAAGGCGGGCACGATTATTGCCCCAACCAGCGCAAAGGCGGGTGTGTTTGTTCAGTGCGGCTTTGGGGTTATTGAAATCGTTAAAATGCAGTTGCCTAACGGGAAAGTGGTTGATGCAAAAGCCCTTGTTGGCGGAAGAAAGCTAAGTGCGGGGCAGGTTTTTGGTGAGTTTGCTTCAACAAAGATTGAGTAGTTTTTAAGCGTTAAAAGGGTCAAAAGGAAAAATGAAAATACTTCAGGATTACAATTTTTTAGAATTAAAAGACGAGTTTGAGGCGCGGGGCTTTAAACGTTTTCGCGCAGAGCAGGTTTTTTTGTGGGGCACAAATTATGTTGAATTTGATGAAATGACCAACATCCCAAAAGATATTCGCGAGGCGTTAAAGCAAGAGTTTATCGCGCGTCCAGTTAAAATTCGTAACAAGTTTGAGAGTCGCGATGGCACGATAAAATTTTTGTATGAATTAAGTGACGGCGAGCTTATCGAGGGCGTTTTGATGCAGTATAAATATGGCTACACGCTTTGCGTTTCAACGCAAGTTGGATGCAGGATGGGCTGTTCGTTTTGCGCGTCGGGGCTTGATGGGCTTATCCGCAACCTCTCGTCAGGCGAGATTTTGGGGCAAGTTTTGTGCGTAAACCAGTTTCTTGGTGGAACAAAAGATGACCGCAAGATAACCAACATCGTTTTGATGGGAAGTGGCGAGCCGCTTGATAATTTTGACAATGTGGTTAAGTTTATCAAAACCGTTTCAAGCAAAGAAAGTTTAAATATAAGCCAGCGTAACATCAGCCTTTCAACGTGCGGCCTTGCAGATAAAATTCGCAAATTGACGGACGAAAACCTTGGCATAACGCTTACGATAAGCCTCCACGCTACCACTGACGAAACGCGCAAAAGCCTTATGAGGGTGGCCAATGCATACAGCCTTGAAGAACTTATGGACGCCGTTAGGTATTATTACAACAAAACCAAACGCCGCGTAGTTTTTGAATACGTTATGCTTGAAAGCAACACCTCGCATCAGGACGCATTAAGGCTTAGGGCATTAACCCGCGGGATAGCGTGCCACGTGAACCTTATCCCCGTAAACGTTAACAAAGAGTGCAACACGCATTCGCTTAGTAAAGAGCGCGAAACCAAGTTTTGGCAGGCGCTTAAAAATGAGGGCGTAAGCGCAACTACAAGGCGCACATTGGGCAGCGACATCGAAGGCGCGTGCGGGCAGCTTAAACGCCGCGTTTTAAAGGACGGAATTTAATGCGCGGGCGGGTTTTTTCATTGCCACTTGGGCAGGCGCGCGTGTTTGGCAGCGATGGTGCGTTTTATACGTGTCACCTAAGAAGGAGGGTCAAATCGGGCGAAAACAAGGTTTTGGTTGGCGACGAGGTTGAGTTTGACCCCGCGCAGACGGTCGTTTTAAGCATCTATCCGCGTAAAAATGAGTTGGTGCGCCCAAGGGTAAGCAATATTGACCAAATCGTTATCTGCCTGACGGTTGAGCCCGCGGCCGACCTTGCGATGGTAGACAAACTTATTATCGCAGCCCAGCAGAAAAAAATCACGCCGATCATCTGTGTGACTAAGCGGGATAAGACGGGTGAGAACTTTGTTGACGAAATTTGTGCGCAGTATCAGCCGATTGGCGTGCGCGTTGTTAGCGTAAGCAGCGTCACGGGCGAAAATATCGATGAAATTCGCGGCCTTTTTAAAAACAAAATCACCGTTTTGGCGGGGCAGTCGGGGGTTGGTAAGTCTACGCTTATTAACGCGCTTGATGATAGCCTTAATCTTAAAACGGGCGAACTTACCAAGATTGCGCGGGGCAAAAACACAACAACGGGCAGTGAAATTTTCTCGCTTTCGGGCGGGCTGGTTTTAGATACGGCGGGCTTTTCAGTTTTTGATTTAAATGGGCTAAGCGCGCAAGAGTTTTTGATGGCGTACCCTGACATATATAAATTTGCGGGCGAATGTGACTATAAAAGTTGCAATCACCTTAACAAAACCACGGACGAGTGTGGCGTTTTAAGGGCGCTTGAAGAGGGCAAAATTAACCGCGCAAGGTTTGCCAGATTCTTGGCTACCTACCAGCGGCTTGCGGGGCTTAAACCCAAGTATGAAAAACAAAATAAAAGTAAAAGAGGGAATAAAAATGTTTAGAATTATTCGTATTTCTCCATCAATAATCGCAACGAATTATCAAGACAAGTTAGAGCTTAAAAAGACCTTGCGCACGCTTGAAAAGGCGGGCGCGCAGCTAGTGCACCTTGACGTTATGGATGGCAAGTTTGTAAGTAACGTCACTTTCGATGAAAAAACGGTTGACTTTGTTAAAAGCAACACAACACTTATCGTTGACGTGCATCTTATGGTTGAGCACCCTGAGGAGCAAATTGACAAATACATCAAGGCGGGCGCCGACATCTTAACCGTGCACTATGAGGCAACGCGCGAGTTACCAAGGGTGTTAGAGCGTATCAAATCTAAGGGCGTTTTGGCGGGGCTTGCTATCAGCCCACAAACCCCAGCGATAAAGATTAAAGACCTTGTTGCGTCGGGGCTAGTGGACGTTGTTTTGGTTATGGGCGTAAAGCCAGGGGCAACGGGTCAAACGTTTATTCCGGGCAGCGCTGAAAAAGTGGCCGAAATTCGCGAAATGAGTAAGTCGGTTTTAATCAGTATTGACGGCGGTGTAAACGTTAAAAACGCCAAAGTTTTAAGACGTCTTGGTGTTAACATTATGGTAAGTGGCAAAACAATTTTTGACAGTCGCGATATGAAAAAAACCATCCACCAGCTTAAAGGCTACGCGATAAACATCTAAATTACGCCCTTGCGGGGCAGCAATAAGTGAAAAGTGAAGAGTGAAAAGAAATTGCCTGAATTATAATGTCATTACGAGCGCAGCGCGGCTTTGACGCAATCGGGCGGGGCAGCATAATATGGTGTAAACAGGAGGGCACGGGTATGACGATTGTTTGCATCAAGGCACCAAAGGTTATAGGAGGTTTTTTAAAGCTTTTTATAAAAGACAAACAAAAAAACCAATAAAATAAGGCTACCGATTGTGGTAGCCATTTTTTAAATTTGGAGAATGCTTACTTATTTGCTTTGCTCTTCGATAGTAACAACAACATTAAAGTCGTTTTCACGTGAAACAAAGCCTCCGCGGCCGTTTTTATCCCTTGCGTTTTCCCATGATAAAAGCGTTTGCGTCATTTGAAGGGTGCTTAAATAGTCTTCTTTTACGTCGCTGTAAAGCTTGAAGTTGCGCATATCGTGTTCGTTAGCAATCGTAAACATTGTAAAAGTAAAGATGTTGTCAATAATTTGTTGTGCGCTTTCATTTTGCGCGATGTTAATCATAATCTCGTCTTCTGGGCGGAATGAGCCAAGCGCTAAGATTTCGCGAGGGTCTTTGTAACAATCAACCAAAAACCTTCTAAGGCGCGTTTTCATCATCTTAGAGATGCTGCGCTTTGTTCCTATTTCAAGCGCATAAACGCGGTCTTCGTCCTTATCAAAAATTTCGTTATCAGGGATTTCGTCACCCATAAAAATTTTAGCCATAAAAAACTCCTTTTTTTTCATAATAACACGGTCGCGCGCACGTGTCAAGAGGGGATTTAAAAAAGATTAAAAATTCTTACTATTAAGATTTAAAACAAAAAAATAAGGCCAAGCGGCCTTAAACCCAAGTTAAAAGGGTGGAAGTAAACTATCTGTCTTTTTTAGAACCCTTCATACACTTAGTGCAAACATACGCACGAGTAACTTTTCCGTTTTCTTCGGTTTCAACTTTATGAAGATTAGGAACAGAAACGCGATTTGTTTTAATATTTGAATGGCTTACGGTGTGGCCTGACATTTTGCCTTTTCCGCATACGCTACAAACTCTACTCATTAGGTTTACCTCCACTTTCAAAATTACATTTGCAATGATAACACATTTTAAAATAAAAAGCAACACTTTTTGCAAATTATCCAACTTTTTTGCCAATAATTTTATGTAAATTAAGAAAAAGCACTAAAAAACCTTGCCAAAAAGTTTGTTTTGGTGTAATATATAAGCGAAATGGGGCAACCTTTTCTGTTTTTATGGCAAAATAAAAGGAGAATTAAATGGCCGTTAACACTATTAATTCATATGGTAAGATTTCAGTAACTGATGAGTCAATCGCTCTTGTTGCACAGCACACAGCGCTTGATTGTTACGGCGTGGTTGACCTTGTTAACAGAAAATTTGGTGACACTTTGCGCGAAATTTTCAAGGGTAAAAAATTAGGCAAAAGCCGTGGGATAAAAATTCTTACAATAGGAGACCGTATTCACGTTGACCTTGACATTATCTTAAAGTATGGTGTAAGCATTAATGCTGTTGCTGAATCAGTGCGCCGTTCGGTTAAATATAACGTTGAGCAGTTTACGGGTATGATTGTTGATTCTATTAATATTAATGTAGTTGGCGTTAAGGTTTAATTAGAATAAGGCGACGAGAGTCGTCTTGTTTTGCTGCCTTAACATTTAGGAGAAAAATTTTTATGGGTAAAAGTATAACTGGTGCGCAGTTTAGAAAGATGGTTATAAGCGGCGCAAACTGGCTTGAAAGTAACAAGGATTATGTTGATTCGCTTAACGTTTATCCCGTTCCAGACGGAGATACGGGCACGAATATGTCGCTTACTATGCGTTCAGCCATCCGCGAGGTTAATATGGTAACAACCAACAACCTTGACGATATTGGAGACGCTGTAAGCAAGGGCGCATTAAAGGGCGCGCGCGGCAACTCGGGCGTTATTCTAAGCCAGATTTTAAAGGGCTTTTCAAGCGTTGTTGTAAGCGAGAAGACTATTGACACTAAAACCTTTGCCAAGGCGCTTAAAGAGGGCGCTAACGTTGCATACAAGGCCGTTACCATCCCAAAAGAGGGCACAATTTTGACGGTTATTCGTATGATGGCGGACGAGTCTATTAAAATCGCCAAAAAGCAAGACGATATGGTTGACTTTTTAAAGGCCACAATTGACGTTGGCGAAGAAGTTTTAAAAATGACGCCAGACCTTCTTCCTGTTTTAAAGAAAGCGGGCGTTGTTGACGCGGGCGGCCGCGGCTTGCTTGTTATCTTAAACGGCTTTTTAAAGGTATTGATGGGCGACGAAAGCGAGCTTACGATGGACTTTGGTGAAGACACCATAACCGAAAACCCAATGCAGAACGCCGTGGTTGATTATAACGACCTAGCGGACATTGAGTTTGCGTACTGCACCGAGTTCTTTGTTATCAATATTAATAAAAAGACCACCGAGGCCGATATAGACAAGCTTCGTGAAAAACTTATGAGCATAGGCGACAGTGTTATTTGTATTGGTGACCTTAACCTGATTAAGGTGCATGTGCATACCAATGACCCTGGCATCGCATTATCAAGCGCGCTTAAACTTGGCGAAATCAATGGCGTTAAGATTGAGAATATGCTTGAACAAAACCGTCAACTTAAAATCCAAAGCCAGCCAGTTGAGCTTAAACCTATCGGCACGGTTAGCGTGTGCGTGGGGGACGGGATGGTTGCATTATTTAAAGACCTTAATGTTGACCATGTTATCGAGGGTGGTCAAACGATGAACCCAAGCGCGGAGGATATTGCCAAGGCGTGTGACCAAGTTGCGGCCGAAACCGTGTTTGTGTTCCCTAACAACAAAAACATTATCCCAGCGGCCGAGCTTGCTAATGACCTATCTAAGCGCAACATTATCGTTATCCCAACAACGTCGGTTCCGCAAGGTATTTCGGCGGTTATCGCGCTTAACACCGAAATTAGCGTTGAAGAAAATAAAAACAATATCTTAGAGGCAATGGGGCAGGTGAAAACGGGCTCAGTAACCTTTGCGGTTAAGTCAACTAATATTGACGGCTTTAAGCTTAAAGAGGGCGATATCATCGGCCTTGGCGAAAAGCAAATCGTTGCAAAAGGCGCCGACGTTAACGAAGTCTGCGAAAAAACGATTGAAAAACTTATAACTGATGAAAGTATGATGATAACCTTGTTTTATGGCAAAGAGGTTCAAGAGGCCGAGGCAAACGCCCTTGCCGAAAAACTTGCTGAAAAGTATCCTGACCTTGAAGTTGACGTTCATATGGGCGGCCAGCCACTTTATTATTACCTTATCTCAGTTGAATAAAAGTTTTAATACTATTTTAACCACTAACTCCATTATATCTTAATGTTAAAAAGCCATCCTATTATATACAGGGTGGTTTTTTTAAAGTTGAAAGTTAAAAGTTTAAAGTTAAAACGCGGCCTTTTTGTAAAGTTTAAAGTTTAAATATTGCTATTTATTTTCAGCCATTTCTTTTCACTTTTCACTTACAGGCGGCGCGGGGTGACGGGCGTGTTTTTAACGGCGCGAGGAAGCAACGGTTGGGGTGTATACGTGCGACGTAGGCGCGGGCGGCGGATGAGAATGTGTGACGTAAGCGCGGGCGGCGTAACGCTTGTTTTGTTGTTCATATTTAACAAATTTTATTAATCGGTTGCAATTAGGGGGACGGTTGTGATAATATTAACCGAAAAAGTGTTAAGGAGAAGTTTATGGTTGGTGTTGTTAAAAGTTTTGGTCTTTCGGGGCTTGACGGGTTTCCTATTGAGGTTGAGGTTGATATTAACAATGGCCTGCCAAAATACGACCTTGTTGGTTTGCCCGATACCGCTCTTAAAGAAAGTAAAGAAAGGGTACAGTCAGCCATAAAAAACAGCACATACATTTTTCCTGCTAAAAAGATAACGATAAACCTTGCGCCGGCGAACACTAAAAAAGAGGGGCCCGCGTTTGACCTTGCGATAGCAATAAGTATTTTGGTTTCAAGTGGCCAGATAAAAACTGAGACGCACGGCGAATATATCATCGTTGGCGAACTTAGTCTTGACGGGAAAATCCGGGCGGTAACTGGTCTTTTGCCCGTTTTGATAAGCGCTAAGGCGATGGGGCTAAATAAGTTTATTATACCCGAAGAAAACGCCAAAGAGGCCAGCTTTGTTGACGGAATCGAGGTTTTTGCGTTTTCGCGCCTTACGGACGTGGTAGACTTTTTAAATGGCGACCTTTCAGCAGAACCTATCAAAACCCAGATGTGGCACTGCGAAACAGACAGCGCGATTGAAGACTTTTCACGCGTGCGCGGCCAAATTATGGCAAAACGTGCGATGGAAATTGCGGTGGCGGGCGGCCACAATATTTTGATGGTTGGCCCCCCAGGAAGCGGCAAGACGATGCTTGCTAAGTGCGTTCCGTCAATTCTGCCTGGAGAGATCCCTTGTACTCCTTAAATTCATCTTCACTCATT
>USTX01000028.1 GCA_900557655.1 uncultured Eubacteriales bacterium | reverse complement strand
GCATCTATAATCTCGTGGGCTTCCAGACCCATCTCAAGTGGCCGGAGCAGCGGCGGGTGTTCACCATGATCCCGGCGCTGCGGAATGCGGAGTTCGTGCGCTACGGCGTTATGCACCGCAACAGTTTTATCAACGCGCCAAAGTTTTTAAATAAAGACTTTTCGGTTAAAGGTTACGACACGCTTTTTATTGCGGGGCAACTTTCGGGCGTTGAGGGGTACGTCGAAAGTGCGATGAGCGGTCTGGTTGCAGGGATTAGCCTTGCAAACAAACTTAATGGTACTGCACCGCTTAATCTTAGCACCAAAACGATGATTGGCGCGATAACAACATATCTGGTAACGGCAAACGTCAACTTTCAGCCGATGAACGCCAATTTTGGCATACTTGCGCCGCTTGAAAGCGGTATTCGGGATAAACAACAACGCAAACTTGAATACTCATTGCGTGCTATGCGGGAACTTAAAGGAGAGTAATATGGAACTTACACCAAAACAGATAGTCAGTGAACTTGATAGATTTATTATCGGTCAAAACGCGGCCAAAAAGGCGGTTGCGAACGCGCTTAGAAACAGGTATCGCCGAAGTAAATTAAGCGAAGAACTGCGCGAAGAGATAACGCCAAAAAACATCATTATGAAGGGGCCAACGGGCTGCGGTAAAACCGAGATTGCGCGTAGGCTTGCTAAACTTGTTAAGGCGCCTTTTGTCAAAGTAGAGGCCACTAAGTTTACTGAGGTTGGCTATGTTGGACGCGACGTTGAATCAATGATTCGTGACCTTGTTGAGGCCAGCGTGCGAATGGTTAAAAAAGAAAAGTTTGAAGATGTCAAAGTTAAGGCAAACACCATCGCTAACGAGCGTATTGCTATGGCGATGATGCCCGCAATTAAAGCCAAAAACGCGGACACACCTGACGAGGTTTTAAAACAACGCCTTTTAATTGATTTGTCAAGCGGTAAACTTGATAGCGAAACTATCGAGGTTGAAATCGTTGACGAGCCAAAATCTATGCCAATAATGCCAGGGATGGCGGGGATGGAAATCAACATCGGTGATATGCTTGGAGGGATTTTACCAAAGCCAAAAAAGCGCAAAAGACTTAGCGTACGTGACGCGCGCAAGTGCTTTATTGACGAAGAGAGTAACCGTCTTATCGATGGCGACGCGGTTAACACCGAGGCGTTAAGGCGCGCCGAGCAAGATGGTATTATCTTTATTGACGAGATTGACAAGGTGGCGGGCAAGGGCAACTCAAATGGCGCCGACGTAAGCCGTGAGGGCGTCCAGCGAGACATTTTGCCTATCGTTGAGGGCTCAACCGTTACCACCAAATACGGCACCATCAAAACCGATTATATCTTATTTATCGCTGCGGGTGCGTTTTATGTTTCAAGCATTAAAGACCTTATCCCCGAACTTCAAGGCCGCTTTCCAGTTATTGTTGAGCTTTCAAGCCTTGAAAAAGAAGACTTTATCCGTATCTTAACGGATACTGAAAACTCGCTTATTAAGCAATACAGCGCGCTTTTGGGTGTTGATAATATCAACCTTAATTTTACGGCCGATGCTATTGACGAAATCGCGTCTATGGCCGTGTTTGAAAACAAAAACGTTGAAAACATCGGTGCACGCCGCTTACATACTATTATGGAGGCGCTTGTTGAAGACATTTCATTTAACGCAACGGGGTTGCATCCGGTTATTGATATTAACATAGACCGCGCGTATGTAACTGACCATCTTAAATCGGTTATGGATGATATTAAAAATAAAAATAAACCTAAAATGGGTTTTTATAGTGTATAAGGGGGCAAATTATGGAAAAATTGACGCAAGAAAATTTTAAAGACCTTTCAACAAAAAACAAACCACTTGTTGTTGACTTTTGGGCAAACTGGTGTGGACCATGCAGGATGATGGCGCCAAACTTTGAGCAAGTGGCGGGTGAACTTAGTGATAAATTTATCTTTGCTAAATGCGATATTGACGCTAACAGGCGCTTGTCAATTGAGCATAATATTGAGTCGATTCCTACCATCGCAATTTTCAAAGACGGACAAGAAATTGCGCGTTTTATGGGTTTTTGCACCGTAAATGACCTAAAAAACCGCTTAAATTCGCAAAATTAAGGGCAAAAGCCCTTTTTTTATTTTTATAAATGTTGACACAGGCGCACTTTGGTGATAAAATAAAACCATAAAACGATTAGGAGAAAACTTATGGATAAAATCACTAATGTTTACCTTGATTTTGCGTCAACAACTCCAATAAGCGGTGAAGTTTATCGCGAGATGCTTTCAGCTATTAATGACAATTTTGGCAACGCTGAAAGTTTGTATGCGCAAGGAAGGCAAGCAAAACAAACGCTTGAAGACGCACGTGCTAAAATCGCCAAAGCTATCGGCGCATCTGCAAGCGAAATCTATTTCACCTCGGGCTCAACTGAGGGTAACAACTGGGCGCTTAAAGGTATCGCGCGCGCAAATAGATCAAAGGGCAATCATATAATCACAAGTATGGTAGAGCACCCATCGGTTTTAAAAGCCTGCCACGCGCTTGAAAAAGAGGGGTTTGAAGTAACCTATCTTCCGGTTGACAATTTCGGCGTTGTTGATTATACCGAACTTGTTAAGGCGATAAGACCTGAAACCATTTTAATTTCAATACAAAGCGCAAATGGCGACGTAGGCACGATTCAGCCTATCCGCGCGATTGCTGAGCTTGCTAAGCTTAACGAAATTCCGTTTCATACTGACGCAACGTACGCTATCGGAGCGCTTCCATTTAACGTTCACGAAATGAATATTTCGGCATTAACTCTTACAGGGCATAAGATTTTTGCGCCAAAGGGTGTTGGCGTGCTTTATGTTAAAAAAGGCATTAAAATTGCTGACATTTTAAGCGGCGAACCAGTTGCGGATGTGCCAAGCATAGCAGCACTTAGCAAGGCTGTAACAATCGTAACTGAAAACCTTGACGAAAACAACAAGCGTCTTAAAGCGCTTAGAAAATATTTCTTAAAGCAATTAAGCGAAAAGGTGCATAACATCACGCTTAATGGCCACCCAACGCAAAGACTGCTTTCAAACATCAACATCTCGTTTGAGGGCGCCGAGGGCGAGTCAGTCGTTTACGCGCTTGATAAACTTGGCGTAAGTGCCGCAACGTGCTCTGCGTGTGCGTCTGACGAACTTAAAGCCTGCCCAAGCCTTGCTGCGTGCGGGTTAGAGCAAGACATTGTTCAAAACTCTGTTCGTTTCAGTATCAGCCCAGACACAACGCAAGAAGAAATTGATTTTGCGATTGGGGCTATCTATAAGGCCGTTAAAAAGGTAAGAAGTGTTTCTGCCGTAAGAATTTATAAAAATAAGGTGGAATTGTAATATGTATACCGATAAACTTTTAGAAGAATTTTATAACCCATCAAACGTTGGCGTAATCAAGGGCGCAACCAGCGTTGGAAAAGTGAAAGACAAGGCGTGTGGCGACATCGTTAAAATCTACGCCGCTATCGAGGGCGACACGGTTACCGAGGCAAGCTTTCAAGTTTATGGAAACCCTGTAACCATCGCGTGCGCAAGCGTTGCAACAAAACTTATGACGGGCAAAAATTTTGACGAGCTTTATTCAATAACCGTTGACACGTTAAAGCGCGAACTTGGCGGAAAAATTCCGACCAGTAAAAATTATTCAATTCTTTTGGTTGAAGACGCAATTCGCGATTGCCTTGACAGTTTCTTTATCAAAACTCAAGGCGCAGTTCCTGAAAAATACAAGGCTATCCGCATCGCAAGCAACGATAACGCCGAAATAGAGGAAGTTGAGGTTGAAGAAAAACCTGAACCAAAACCAGCTAAAATCAAAAAAGAAAAGCCTGCTAAAAAGGTTAAAATTAAAGACACTGACCTTGACGAAGACGACCTTGATGACGATGATGATTTAAGTGACGAGCTTAAAGCTGAGGCTGAAAACCTTGAAAAAGAAGAGGCCGAAAAGCCACTTATGGTTAAAACTAGCGCACCTATGGGTGCAGAAAGCGAAGCTAACGCGTCAGTTGGCGGCGCAAAAACTAAGCGCACCGTTACCAAAACCTTAGAGGTTTTCACACGTAATATTGACGAAGACCAAGACGAAGACGCCATCTTTAACTCTATTGACAATCTTAAATCAACAATCTCAGGCGCGCTTAAAAAACTTAACGACGAAGGCCAAAACTAAGTTTATTAAGTGTTAATATAAATATCTTTAACGTAGAATACTTTATGCCAAGGCGTAAAGTATTTTTTTGTGAGATAAATTAAAGTGCGCAAAAAAACTCAATATTGTCAAAAATTCGCGCAAAAAAATTATTTTTTATATAATGTTTGCAATAACAACTGTAAATGTCATTATGAGGAACTAAACATAAACACGCGAGGCGTGCTCAGCAATATTTCAACTTTAAACTTTAAACTTTCAACTTTATTATCAGGCCGCATTTAAACTTTAAACTTTATCCAAAGTGAATATTTTGTCGAAAAGTGGGGAAACTAAGGGTAAGTTAAATGCAAACGCGCGATTGGGTTTAACTTAAAAAAGGGAGGGCTTATGAAAGAATTTTTAGGCTGTTGTTTTTGTTCGATGCTTGCAGGTGTGGCCGTTGGTGCCATTATAACAACTAAAAACAAGACCATTGCTGACTATGTCAAAAAAGGGACTAACTTAGTTGAAGACAAAATTGAAGACATTAAACAAAACATTGATAAAGCCAAAAAGAGTACAAAATAGTTCTCTAAATTTAAAAAGTTAGCCCAATTCGTTGGACTAACTTGTTTTTTTATGGTAAATTATATCTAAGGAGAGCATATGAAAAAGTTGGGGCTGGATATTGGCACGGTAAGAATTGGCGTTGCAACGAGTGACCCGCTTGGCATTATCGCAAGCGCTTATGAGGTATATACGCGCAAGTTTTTAAAGGCCGATGTTTATCATTTTGCTGACCTTGCTAAAACCCTTGAATGTGACACTATTGTTATAGGCAAGCCGCTTAAAATGGACGGGTCGGCGGGGCAAAGCGTTGATATGGTTAACCAGTTTGCTGACGAGCTTAGAAAGATTTGTGACGTGCCTATCGTTTTTGTTGACGAACGACTTACAACGGTTTCAGCCCAACGTATTCTTATCGAGGGGAATGTGCGCCGCGAAAAGCGTAAAAATCTTGTTGACGCCGTGGCTGCGACCATCATTTTGCAAACCTATCTAGACAAACCAAAAAACTAAGTTGGGCAACTTAAAAATGCCAAAAAGGAGAACAATTATGAGTGAAAAAGATTTAAACAAAAACGTTCCTGAGTCTATTGACCATATGGCCAATGACGAAGACGACGTTGTTACCCTTGTAAGCGCAGAGGGTGAAGAGGTTGATTTTGTTGAGGTTGCGGGCATTGCGTACCAAAACAATTTCTATGCCATTTTGCAACCAGTTGAGCTTTTAGAGGGTATGGAAGAAGACGAGGCTTTGGTTTTTAAAGTTACTCGTGGCAACGACGGGGAAGACAAGTTTGAAATCGAACTTGACGACGCTATTATTGACGCCGTATTCGCTGAATACAACCGTCTTTTAGACGAGGCCGACGGCGCCGCTGAATAGCTTTGTTAAAGTTTAAAGTTGAAAGTTAAAAGTTTAAAGTTTAAATGAGGCTCCGCCCCCTTGGGTGAGGGTTGCCGAGGCACGAGGCGGAGGTGGTATAAATCAACTTAAAAAGAAGATACTTTATGTTAGTAATAACTAATGTAAAGTATCTTTTTTATGCGTTAATTTTTAAAAGTGATAAAGTTAGTATCATTCTTTCGCGGCTTTGACTTTATTGCAACTAAGGGCGATAAAAGGCAGCCCAACGGTTATGCCAACAAATATAAGCGCTTGGGTTAAAACCTGCCAAATACTGTAATTAAATGTAAGGCTGCCAATACAGTCGCTATACCAAACAAGTGGCGTCCACGCTTCAAGGTTTGTTGGCCCGATTTTGATTGCATAAAAGATGTCTGGCAAAAGCATAACAAGACACAAAGCAACAACAACGCCCGGCCACGTTTTTTTGGCCATAAAATTAACCGAATGGACGATTGAAATAAGCATAACAATATAAAGCCACATAAAAAGGTAACTAAGCAAGATTTTGCCAACGCCAACTCCCGCCGCGCTGCACGCCGAGACAGTAAACACAAGGTGGATAACAAACGCAACAACAAGCCCAAGCGTTATCCAAACTATCGACGAAACAATCTTAGACAAAAACAATTCGGTTGGTTTAATCCCCGCATTGATAGGCAAAATCCACTGGCGGTTTTTAAGCTCTTTGGTTATCATTGTGCATGTAAATACGATAAAGAAAATAACTCCATACGTGCCAACCAAAGACATAAATAGGGTGGTGCTTGACAGATACGTTTTATCAAACAAGGCCGAAAGCTCGCCCAGTTCGGCGGCCGCGCCCGACTTGTTAAGCATGCTTAGCATCAGTACCGAAAGTATTGACATTAAAACGCAAAACAGCGATATGCCAAGTATGCCCCAGCCCTTTTTCTCGCGCATAAGGCATTTAAAATCTTTCTTTAAACACGCGTTAAAAACCATCTATTTAACCTCCTTGGAGTTTTCAAATATAAAGATGTCTTCAATCGACGCCTTTTTTACGTGAATGCTTGTAATAAGCGGACACATAACCGAAACGGACTCAAACACCTTTTGCTTGGCGCCGTCAGTATACTTAATTTCAAGCCCCATTGGCACCGCGGTAACATCGGTTACAAAATCAAGCGACCCTAAGGCCTCTTTAAGGTTCTCGCGCACATCAGCGGGGCACTCTACAACAATCGCACTTTCGGCGTATTTATTCATAATTTCTTGCGTGTTGCCCTCAACAACGATTTGCCCGCCAACCATCAGGCCAATGCGGTCACAAATGCGCTCAACGTCGTTTAAAATGTGCGTTGAAAGCAGGATGGTTTTGCCACGGGATTTAAGGCTTTCAATTATTTTCAAAACTTCAAGGCGGCCTTCGGGGTCAAGCGCACTTGACGGCTCGTCCATGATTATTATTTCATATGGACGCGCAAACACACGCGCTATTGCAACCTTCTGCGTCTCACCACCCGAAAGTCCTATGCCGTTCTTATCAAATTCCTTTGTAAGAGGTGACATTATTCCGTTTTCAAGCGTGGCAAGCTTATCGCCGAACGATGCGGCATTCAGAGCCCTTTCAACCCTTACATGTTCGTTATCTGAGCCGTCAAATTCTCCGCCAAGGACGTTTTCCGCAAGTGTGGCTGCAAATATCTTATAGTCCTGGAAAACTGCTCCTATATGCCTACGGTAGCTTTCCGGAGCAAAATTTCTGATATTCTCCCCGTTATAAAGTATCTCTCCGTCCGACGGATCATAAAGACGCATGAGCAGCTTGGTCAGCGTGGTCTTGCCCGCACCGTTATATCCTACAAAAGCGATTTTCTCTCCCCGCTTTATCTTAAGAGTAACGCCGTCAAAGATCTTTGGAGC
>USTX01000027.1 GCA_900557655.1 uncultured Eubacteriales bacterium | reverse complement strand
CCGTTATTATCACTTTATTGGCCATAATACCCTCCGTGTGCCTAATTTTAACATAAGAGATGGTTTTTAGCAAGTAGTTGCGTTAAATTATTTGACTTTTTTTACAGTAATTGTTACACTCAACTTATGGAACAGATAACAGATATTAACGAAATGCATTCTTTGCTTTTAGGCACCCTTGAATTTATTGACAAGGTCTGTAAAGAAAACAACATTAAATATTCAGTAGTCGGCGGCACGGCCATCGGCGCCATTCGCCATAAAGGGTTTATACCGTGGGATGATGACGTGGATATTGGTATGCTGAGAGAAGACTATGAAAAGTTTTTAAAAATTATGGATTCAGGCAAATATAACGAAACAAAATATAAGTGTCTTCACTATTCGCCACTTTATCCAAACTATTATTATCGCTTTGCAAAAATGGTTGACACAACCACCTCGCTTACTGAATCCAACCTAATAAAAAACGAAAATATGGGGCTTTATGTAGACATCTTCCCTTTTGATTACGCAAACTTAAAAACAATTAAAACTTTAACTAATAAACCGCAGCGGTTTTCCACTTTTTTACTGCTCGCGTCACGCACGAAATATATCTGGAATAAAAAGTTCTTTAAAAATTTTGTAACACTGCCAGCTTATATCTGGGCGAAAATTTTTGGAAAAAAATATTGGATTAATAAGTGCTTTAATATAGAGAAGTTAAGCAACTCATCGCCATCAATTTTCATTAATGCTTTTAGTGGTTGCTATGGGCTTAAAGAAGTTATGCCTAAAAATATTTACGATGAAACTATATCGGTCCCGTTTGAAAATATAAAAGTCGAAATATTTAAAAATTATGACACATATCTGTTTGGAGCGTATGGTGACTATATGACACCACCACCACCTGAAAAACGCAAAACACATTCCATAACAGTTTTTAAAAAATAGAGGCTTACCCCTCTATTTTATTTTCTTCTAAAACAACCGATGGCTTAACAAACAACGCCTTATTTTTATAGCAGACTATCATTCGCGAGGCGCATAGTGTAATTTCCGACACGTTTCTTGCAATCGCAAGCCCGATAAGATTAAATTGCCCGATCAGTGCCAAAAAGCATAGTCCTACTACCTGAACAACAGCAGAAAGAATCGTTGTAAACGTTGTTTGTTTTGTTTTATCAATTGCATCAAGCGTTGGCCAACCATAAAGCATCCCTGGAAATGAAAAGATTAAAACGGGAATCATATATTTTAAAAGCGCCGCACTTGTTAAATATTTATCCGTAAACGCGAATGAAACAATCCAATCACCCGCAAAAACAATTATCGCGCAGCCGACAAAAATAATAGGCATGTAAATCATAAGTATTTTGTGAATATAATTAAGGTTCTTTTCTTTAAGCATAACTGGGTGGACGCTGTTTATTATCGGGCTATAAAAACTTTGAATTGCAGTAACAAGTTGCATTGCAAGCGACCAAAATGCCACATCGCTTTTAAGTAAAAAGGCGCCAATTAAAAGCGTATTAAGCGCGCCAAATGCGGTTGTTGCAAAGTTTGAAATGAAATAGACAAATGAATTTCCAAGCGATTTAAGCGCCCCCTTAAGGTTTTTGAAATTAAGCCGCACCTTCACATTTAATTTTTTAAGCTCTATAAAAACAAAAATCGTTGCAATAAGCGAAGCAATTATATCAAATATAGGCATTAGGATTATATCTTTGTCAGA
Organism: uncultured Eubacteriales bacterium; assembly: GCA_900557655.1. Taxonomy (GTDB): domain Bacteria; phylum Bacillota; class Clostridia; order Christensenellales; family UBA1242; genus UMGS2070. Next base: position 6,012 of record USTX01000027.1, on the reverse strand, counting down.
CTTAACAAATAACAAAGTAAGCACCAACGCAACCGACTTAACAACAATTACCCTTATCGCAATCTTGCCCATCTTTTCATAGGCTTTAAAAATATATTCAAACCATAAAATTGAAAGTCCAGCCGCCACCGCAGAAAGAATTGCAAATAATTCAAGGCCTTTTAGAATAGGGAACGTAAAAGCGCATATAACCATTATAATTTGTGCCAGAAAGGCAAGCATGGTTTGGGCATAAAATGCGTTACTTATCGCCTCATCCGCATTTCCGTTTATTTGATTAGAACGAATAATTTCTTTCGTAGCAGAAAGCAAAAAACCAAAATCAATAAGAATTTGTAAATAAGCAACTAAGCTTTTAACAAAACTAACGCTACCATAACAATCAACGCTTAAAACACGCGTTAAATACGGAAGCGATATCAAAGGAATGACGATTTTAGCAATCGTCATTAAATACAACATCACCGTGTTGCCCACCAATCTTTTTGTTGTTTTATTGTTCATTTTGTTTTTTCTTTTTATTGGAAATTCTTTTGGTTAATGTTGGCCCAAGCATCCATTTTATAAAGTTTTTAAACTTAAGAGAAATTTTTGTTCTTTTTGACAACCAAGATCCAGCATACCAGTGGATAGTTTTTGTATTTTCAGTAATCTTCTTTTCTTTTGTTACCTGATCAATAGGGCAAAAATATTCAGTTGGATAAACCACGATTTTACCATTATCCAGTTGTTGATAAGTGTTATTTGTTATAAGTCCATGAGATTGAAGAATGCGAGTTGTTATAGTACAAACAGTATCCATATTCTTCTCATCAAATTTAAATTCAGATTTATCATAAAAATCACAGACCTCCTGTACAACAACGCTATTAGGCACAGATCCCATTATTAAACCAGGATTAACGTAATTATAACTTTCAAATCCAACAAAAAAATCATTATTTAATAAACCATCTAATTGCTTAATAATCTCAACATCAGTATCAACGTAAATACCCCCATATTTATTTAATATTTTAAATCGTAATACATCAGCCGCAAAAGCATACTTTTTTTGGTTTAGTGCTTTAAAATAATAATCATTAACAAACTCCGGCTCTATATTGCTTTCATTCCATAAAATAATTTCAAAATCAGGACAATTTTTCTGCCAACTTTTAATGCACTTTTTTATTATTTTAGGGAATTTTTTACCTCCGAGCCAAATATAATGTAATTTTTTTGGGATTTTGTTTTCCATAACAGGAACCTCTCTTATATCTGTTTTTTCATATATACCCTCTTACGCTAATACATATGGCATAATTCCATATGCATCAATAACAAACGTTGTTGCTATCAAATATCCAAGAGCTAAAATTAGTTCACAAATATAAAGCAATGTTTTTATTCGCCTATTTTTTATAACCGATATTATTTGTGGAGCTAGAAAAATTATTGGCCAAAAGAATAAATAAACAAGTCTTCCATAAATTGCCGGACTTTGACAGACTCCCGATATAATATAAAAGATACATGAAAAGAAATATATATCAAGCAAAAGGTTATAGCTTTTAGGCAACGCAATGGCTTTTTTGTTGCACAATAATTTAAATAGATAAAATGCAAAAAAAATCGCTATTATTATCACCATTTCAATATGACCAATCGTGCTTAATTCTTGTGTCCATAAGTCAGTTACTATATATCTATCGTAATAATCAAGATGAAGAATATTGCATACAATACTTATAATTTGAGTCTCAAACACACAAAACACTGCCGCACACAGGGCAGTTGCAATATAAAAAATCAATCGTGACTTATCGGTTTTGAGCAAGCAACAAAAACCAATCGGCGCAAACACTATACTTGTTTTATGAAACATAAATGCCAATATAACAAATGCAAAATATCTGCAAAAATCCTTATTTAACAAAGAACTTGTTGCGCACATAAGTAAAGCAATCGCAACACTTTGACGCAATTGACCAAAACCACGCAAATAAACGTCAATAGTAACAAAGAAATAAACCGCCAATGTTAGATTTGTTGTCAGCCTTTTCCCGGAGTAAACTACACATGCTAAAATTATCAACTCACAAATAAATAAAACAAATGAAAACCCCGACTTGCCAAAAAGAACAGCTGCAAGCCAGTTGATTATTTGGAAAAGCGGTTCAAAATTGTGGCCATCAGATATTTCGTTGTTTTTTGCTATCTCAAGAAAATTTAAATTATAATTAGGTGTATCATATCCAACTGTTGTAGCCCTTGCCGAAGCAAAGACAATAAGAATTAGTATCGCCAAATATGAAATTTGTTTGTTTTTAAGCTGGTATTTATCTTTCAAATTTGTACAGCTGTTTGCAGTTGCATATTCATTTTTAAAAAAGAAAAGAGCGTAGACAAGCAGTGCAATACAAATATAAATCATTTTGTTTGATACCCCGCCTCTAAATGTTTTTTGTATATCATGATGTCGTTTATCCTTTTACTTTGATCAAGGCATTCAACTTTTAATTGATTATAATTTTCGCTGTTACTTAATAACTTTTCAATTATTTGCGCGGCCTCATCGTCAGTGTCATAAAGATAGCCGTTTTTGCCATTCTTTATAAGTTGACACATACCATCAGTCTTGGTTGAAACAACTGGCACCCCTAACGCCATCGATTCTAACGCACACATAGGCGTCCCCTCGCGTAACGATGTCATAAGCATTACTTTCGATTGACTTACAATTTTGTATGGGTTTGATTTAAACCCATACATAACAACGTTTTCGTCCAAGCCCTCTTGTGTGATTTTGTCTTTTATATCGTCAAAAAAAACGCCATCGCCAATTATTGCCATTTTGATAGGCGGCAAATTAACTTTTAAAAGGTTAATTATACGTATTAATCGATGCGGATTTTTTTCTTCAACCAACCTTCCAAGATAAACAATATCAAAGTTATATTCATTAATATCTTGGGCTGCCTTAGCTATCAAATCATCTACGTTGATAATATTAGGTAAAACAACCGATTTGTTTTTAACCTTATTTTTAAACCTATAATCATCTAAACAACTCTGAGACACCCAATAAATTTGATCACAATGTTTCGATGCAAGTAAAAATGAAAGCGATTTAAGAGATAGCTTATTCATCCCTTTTTTATTTCCGTGGATATGAGAAATAACTTTTACTTTTTTTATACCTGACGAAATAATTGAAGCCTTCAAGTCGTGAGCATGGATTACGTCGGGTTTAAACTCTTCGACAACTTTTTTTAGGTTCTTTTTTGACAACTTTTGCAAAGGAAAAAACTTTATGCCTTTTTCGTGTAATGATTTTGCTATCTCACCATCTGGCGAACAATAGGCCATTTCAACTTCGCCATCAAACATTTTAATAATCTGGCACGCAACATTTTCAGCACCAGAATATTTATTTGAAGCCAAAACATGCAACACTCTCATTATTAAAACTCCTTATAGATTTCTTCTAATTGTTGGATGACCACGTCAATTGAAAAATTTTTAACATATTCGCGGTTGCGGTCACCATATTCTTTGCAGAGATCCTTGTTGCCTGCAAGTTTTTCAATCGCTGCCTTGATTTCTTGGTTTTGGGTTGGGTTAAAAAGTAAACCCCCTTTATCGCCGATAAGGTCTGTTATTCCACGTATTTTAGAGCCCAACAGAGGCAGCCCCGCGCTCATAGCCTCCATCATAGATTTAGGCAATCCTTCACGAAGCGATGGCATTATAAACGCATCACTAGCAGCTAAAATTTCTGGAATATCTTTTCTAAAACCAAGCATTTTTACGCGGTCATTTAAATTATTTTCGTTAATATATTGATTATATTTGTCCATTAACGGGCCTTGCCCACAAATCAGGTATTTAACATTTTTATTTTCAATATCTTTAAAGATTTCAAGCAAGCGATACGTGTTTTTATTTTTGTTAAGTTCGCCAATGCTTAAAACAACAAAATCATTTTCATCAAAGCCAAGCGATTTTCTAAACTCGGCACGATTAAAGTTTTCAGGCGATGAATACTTTGTTAAATCAACCCCAATACCATTGATTTTGTAAACCGATTTAGCTTTGAAACCTTTTGCTGCGGCATAGTCTTCGTTATTAATAGTAATTAAAGCCGTAGTGCATTTAGCATAGTGCTTTTCAATTGGTTTGTAAACCAGTTTATTAATAAGCGGACAGCCCTTATAAAAATGAAAGCCATGAGCGGTATAAATGCATGGCAAATGGAACTTTTTAGCAAGCTTCCTTCCCATAACGCCGCCCACAGGCTGCTGACAATAAATAATGTCAAAATTTTTTTGTTTTTGAAGATTAACAAGCTGTTTAAAGCACTTTATATTTTGAGGCTTTATTGGATTTCTTGCAAAATTAATTTCGTTTAAAACAAATCCATATTTCGTTTGCAGTTCATCAAACCAAAAACCCGTTTTAGCACATACACACTCAACAGCATTCCCTAAGCGTTGTAAATGTTGGATATGAGGTATAAGAAATTGCCATATCATATTATCGGTGGTTGCAACAACCATAATTTTTTTATTTGTAAGCATATCTTTTCCTTTGTGATAGGTTTTCAAGTTAGTATAGCATATAGTAGTTTTTTTTCAAAACATTTTTTACAGAAATTATTACTAATTAACTTTTACATTAACATCACCAAAATCAGAGTCCTCCGCATAAGATGTAATAGGCGCTGAGGCGTCAATAATCAAAGGAGGAATTTTTATGGCAGAAAGAACTCTTTCAAACGAGGCAACGCTGGCCGCTAACTATGGCGTAAACAACACGCCCATCGCGTTAGCATCTAACGAGGTAACCACCACTCTTATCGACGGGCTTACTTTCACTAAGGCGGCCGACAAACAAGCATGGGTTAACGGCGCGCTTACCTACACGATAACCATCAATAACACCACCGGCGAAACCCTTTCAAGCGTCGTGTTTACAGACGCGCTTGACACTTCGCTTGTTAACTTTAACACCACTTATGGCGTTCAAGTTGACGGCACTGCATCAACCTCGTTTACCTACACCAGCGGAACGCTTACCATCAATCTTGACGATATTGCAACGGGCACAACAAAAACTATCACCTTCCAAGTAATCCGCATTTAAGCCAGTTTTTTAATGGCCTTATATTAAAACCACTATAAAACTCGGTTTTTTGCCACATTTTTAATCAAAATTAGCCAAAAATGCAGTTTTTATCCATATTTTTTATTAAAATATTATAAAACTTGCATATTTTTTGCAAAATAAAGCCCACACCTGTGCAAAATTGCGCAATTTTTATAAAACACATCTTGCCAATATTTAACCAATAATCAAAACAACATGTTTTTAAAACTGCTTTCCGGCTTACAATTACTTTTATTTTCAATTGAATACTGCTTTTACCCCCCCCCTCATCTTTAACCAAAAAAGAGTAGGCATTTTTAACTCGATCGCCTACTCTTTTTATTTGGCAAATTATTTGACTGTTTAATTAATACCTATTTAAAAGTAGATAAACTTTAATACTAGCCCCGCCGCGCCTACAAACGCTATCTTAGTTTTGATTGGCAACGCTGCAAAATGGTATCAAATTTATATGTTATAGGCAAATTTGAGGTAGCAGTCAACTTTGGTTTTAGTGCCTTCGGTGTTGATTATAAAGGTTTCGCTAAAATCAGTTGTGCCATCAGGAAGCATGGCCTTGGCGTTCTCGCGCGCTTGGTGCTTTAAGTCGTCAAGAGCAGAGACAAGATCGGTGCGAGACGGGCGAAGTTCAAGCTCGATGTAGGTTAAAGTTTCGCGCACAATCGGTATAAAGTTATTTTTAGTTATGATTTTTTGCGCTGCTATTGGCGTGAAATAGGTGAACTTGCATGGTGAAAATGGCAAAATTTTGTGGCCGAAAATACTTATCGTATGCGTCGTTTGCGTGCGCCCAGTAGGTACCAGCGCTGCTCCGTTCTCGTCAAACAAAACCGAGGCGATGACCCACGCGTCGGCTTCTAT
>USTX01000026.1 GCA_900557655.1 uncultured Eubacteriales bacterium | reverse complement strand
GCTGGCGGGCGCGCGACTCCATACGCGGGTTAATAATAACATCAAATTTTTTGCGCCGCGAAAACTTGGCAAACAAAAATATCAAAGCCGTTAAATCAATCAAACAAAACAAAACTACAATATAAAAGACCATCTTACCTCCTTGCCCTCTTTCGTGATGGTCTTTTGTTTTTTGTTTCGCGTTTTTTGCAATTAAATATTAACAATAAAAAGCCGACAAGGCTAATAAAAAATTTGTCGGTTTTGCGCAAAAATACGATTTTAATTAACTTTTTTACAATTTACTGCCCAAAATTGCAGTTTTTAGAAATTACACTTTGTATATTTTCCCCTATTTCTTAATTTTATTTTGCTTTTTATTTTCAAGTTTTTAACACACATTTTAAAACTTGTTAAGAACCCTACTTTTTACTTTTACCTAATCAATATTAATAACTTTATCAATGCCAAGTTCTAACAAAAGAGATTTATCAACCATCTTGCTTATCTCGTAATCAGTGCGCACCTTGCTAAGCGCTTTTAACTTTTCTTTATTTCGCATAATTGCATTTTTTGTATTTTTATCAAGGCTAAACCCAAGCGCGCCCGCCAGTCTTATTGCCCTTAAAATGCGTTCAGAGTCTTCACATAATCTTACGTCAGGATCGCCTATTATGCAAATTTTATGCGTTTTTAGGTCATTTTTGCATTTTGCGGGTCAAAAATGCAATTTTTAAGAATGTTTAAATATAGTGCGTTAACGGTAAAATCACGCCTCATACTATCTATTTTTATTGTTTTAACAAACTCAACCTCAATTGGCGTATGGTTTCCATCACACTTATATTTTTCTTTTCTAAATGTGGCGTGCTCGAAACTAAGCACTTTGCCATCTTCATTTTTTATAGTCATTTTACATACGCCCATTTTGCTTGATAAACAAATGTAGTTAAACCCACATTCACGCGCGCACTCTTCAACCTGGTTTAGTTTTAGTCGCGAACACAAATCAATATCCCCCGCCGGCCTACCAAGCAGTGAGTCGCGCACAAACCCACCAACAATATAAAGCGTCGCGCCTCGTTTCTCAAACGCCCGTGCAAGCCTATAAAGGTTTTTATCAAATTCAAATTTCATAAATTTAATATATCATATTCAGGCTAATCTTGCAAATATTTAACTGTCTTAATTTTAGGTTATTTATTCACCGTTTACCTCAATGTTTGGGGTCTCAAAAACATCGTCAACATACAAATTTTCATTACAAAATTCATATTCAATAGGCAAATTGTGGTCAGTATTCGCCAAAACCACCACTCCTGTTACGGGTGCGTAAGTATTCGTGCGTATTTTTTTGGTCGCAACAAGATTTCCCTCTTGCCAATACTCCAAAACCCCCTCGCTTTTTAGCCCTTTTTTAGGGTAATGCAAATAATATGACTTTTCTATCTGTGTATTTACAAGTTCAGGCACATCTTTTGCGTTAACAAACTTGTCAGGCAGCGGCTCAATTTCGCCAATAACCTCACTTTTCCTTACTATTTTATATGGATTATTAACGCCAAAAACATTAACGCGACACTTATCCCCGTCGCATTTTGTTGCAAACATAACGGGGCGCTCCGTGTTATTACGAATTTTTAAGTCGCTTGAACCAAAGTTAACCATCGCATCAAACGACGGCGCAACATAGCCAACTTTAAGACTGTGCTGATTTACCTCAATAATATCAAGCCCTGCAACCAGCGCCGCATTATAAAGTGTTGTGCTGGCCTGACAAACTCCCCCGCCATTACCCTCAACAAAATTACCATTCGTGATTATCTTTGCACTTTTATAGCCATTATCAGGTGTGCGCCGCCCGGTAGTCTCATTAAAACTTAAAACCTCGCCAGCGCCCAAAACAAAACCATCAAATTTACTAAGCGCCAACTCAATGTTCGATTTCCTTTCCGCCGTGCTTGACGCGTATGTGGTGTAAAAGCCGCCGCGCAGGTTCGTGCAACCTATTAATTCAGCGTCCTCAATCAATGGTTGAGTTATAATTTTACATGCATTAAATTTTATACATTTTTGCGCCAAATTGTAAAAAATATCTAATATTTGTGCATTTTTATCAACTTGTACGCCTTGTTTTGCGTTTTTTAGAAAACACGTGCCACTGTTGTTTTGCGTTACAAGCGCCGCGTTTTGCACCTCTATTTTAAACACATTATCAATCAGCGCTAAAAAATTGTCAAAATTTTTAAAAACAAATTTAAGCGCATATTCGGGAAGTATTAACCTCCGCGTGCATTCACCTAAAAAGGCGGCTAGTTTATCTAAATTAACCCCGTTTTCATCACAAATATATTTACTCGCCTCTTTACGAACACTAAAATTAAAGTCAATAGTTTTGTTTTCGTCCTCACACATAACGCGAAGATTAAAACCATTATCAACGGCGTATGCCACACTATCGTTTAACGAACTTTCATTTTCATTTATGGCGCTGTTAGTTTTATTAAAACTACTTACATATGCTTTGTTATCGCTTTCTTGCCTAATAAAGCAACTATCAAAATTCGCAATCACTTGATTATGTAAAAAGCCACCAAATTGTAAAAAATTCGCAAAACTTACACTAAAAACACAAAAAAGTGCTAAAAAATGCAGTAAATTGCCAATTTTATAAATTGTTTGTTTCATAATCATAGTGTCTTAAAATCGCTTAAATTTATACATTTTACCGTTTTTTGTTTACGTCTGTATAATTTAAATATATTTTCTGCATCCTAAAAGCAAGGAGAATATCATGACAAAGAAACTTAAAATCATTGCGGCGGCTGTTGTTGTATGCCTTATCGCAAATTTTTGCGTACTACTTTATGGCTGTTCAACCGCAAATAAACAGAGTTTACCCGAAGGCGTGTCAATAAACAATGGCGAGCCGCAAATTCGCGTCTTTAACACCTCAACCAACAAAACGCAAGAAATGAATCTTGAAGACTACGTTGCTGGGGTGGTCGCTGGCGAAGTCTATAACACGTGGGACGATGAAGCGCTTAAAACTCAATGCGTTTTGTCTCGCACCTTCGCGCTTAAATACGCCAAAGATAACCCTGAAAGTTATCACGAAAAAGGAATTCCAACAAGCATAACTGACGCGCAAAGTTATGACGAAAATACAGTTAATGACAAAATTAAAAATGCGGTTAAAGCCACCAAAGGCCAAGTTATAACGTTTAACAATGAGCTGATTGACGCCTATTTTCACAGCAACAGTGGCGGCGAAACAACCTCAACCAAAATCGGCTTTTCTAACCGCGACAGTGAACCCGCCTACATAAAGCCAACCACCAGCCCTGAAACGGCCAGCAACAGCAAAAACTATTCGTGGAGTTACATTTTCTCAAAGGGTGAAGTTTTATCCGCTCTTAGCAAAATGGGCGTAAATGTTGCAACCTTATCATCAGCATCGCTTGGCGAAAAGTCAACTGGCGGCTTTTATGCTACCATTGTGTTAGGTGGTAAAGAGGTTTCTGTGAACACACTTAGAAAAAATCTGGGCACAACCAAGATGAAATCAACAAAACTAACCAGTGTTAAAATCAGCGGCAACAACGTGATTTTGTCAGGGCTTGGATATGGTCACGGGGTGGGCGTAAGCCAATGGGGCGCGCAAATTCTTGCAAGTGAAGGTAAAACTTACACCGATATTTTAAACCACTATTTTAACGGCATAAAAATTAAAACTGTTACATAAATTTTTTAAACCTGCTATTGTTCGTTTACTTTTACATTTATATAAACAAACAGCTTGAAATCTTTATATTAAGTTATTTATTCTTAATTAATTTTGATAAGCAAAAGCTAATTTTATTAACATAAAAACACGCTCAAACCGAGCGCGTTTTGTTTATTTTTATGGTTTTTATAAATATTTTTACATTTTTAATACTTTTCTGTGTCAGTTTTGCAGTTTTTAAAAACAACTTTATAAACGTTTTTAAAGTTATCAGTTACCTTAACCATCTGCGCAACGTCACCCGTTTCAAGTAATAATATTTCGTTATCTTGCGCCAAACATACAATATGCGTGCGTTCTCTTTGTGGCACTTTTTTGTCGTTTAAAATTCTGTTTTTTTTTTTATGTCCAGCACTTCCAATTTTTTGAAAGACGTCTCCATCTCGCACAAATCGTAAAACAAGTTTACTCTCGTCACAATTTGAAATATCAATTAATTTATAATCATCGGCTTTAATTTTATCAGTGGCCGTCGCCTTTTTTATGCTAATTGCAACGCCCCCAAACTTAAAATCTCCAACCTTAAATTTAATCTCATCACTACTTAGTAATCCACTAAAATTACATTTACTATCATTTGCTTTAAAAATGCTAATTTCATTTTCATCGTTTACGGCCACAATTTTATGCGGAAGATTAATCTTTTTGCCACAATCTTTATCCAAAAGCGCTGCAATTTTTTCAATATGACCTTTTGAAAAATCTTTTGCAAAACCACAAAGATTTAAGGCATAAATGATAGTTCGGTTTTTAATGACTTTGTGATAATTTTTAAGCATTTTGTTAATTTTTAGCGTTTTTTGGCCGTTTTTTACAAGTTCTTTGGGTAAAATTGCGTTAAAATAATCTTCATCCTCAGCAAGTGTTTGGCCAAATCTAACCAGATTAACTGCCGCTTTCTTGTTAATTTTTTCAAGTTCAGGCAATACCTTTTGCCTTATTGCATTGCGAGAGTAACGCGTATCTTTGTTCGTTTCATCCTCAACATAATTAAGATTATTTTCGTGCGCGAAACGCAAAATATCATCTCTCGTCCAAGATAAAAGCGGACGACGAATTAAATCAGTTTCTGTTATTCCAATCGCCCCCTTTACGCCTGTCCCGCGCGTTAGGTTTAAAAGGATGGTCTCTGCGCAATCATTTAAATGGTGCGCCAAAACAATTTTTCCATTGTATTTAAAAGCAACTTCATTTAAACACTGATATCTAAGCTCGCGCGCGGCCTCTTCAAGAGATAATTTACCTTCTTTTTGCTTTTTTAAGCAATCAACACTAAAAACTTTTAAGTCGACATTATTTTTTTGAGCAAGACTGCGAACAAACTGCTCATCGTCATCGCTTGCCTTGCCCCTTAAATTATGATTAACGTGAACCGCAATTAATTTAAAAGGCTGTTTTTTTTGTTGCTTTAAAAGCAAATCAAACAAAACAACACTGTCTACCCCGCCCGATAAACCTAAAACAAGTGTATCACCATCGCTAATATTTAGTTGAATTTCTTTAATTTTCATACTTTAAGTATACCACACGAAAGACAACTTTGCAACAGCGAATTTAAAAGTAATAGACACAATATATAAATTAGATTTTTTATTATTACCGAATTTAATATGCTCTTGTTGAAAATTTTTGTCAAATATTTAATTTATAGCAAATTGTAAAAAACGCAAAATTAGCATAAATTTTTAACAATTTGCCAACAATTTTTAATAATTTGTGACTTTACATACTAAACACGTCATATCATCAAGCACCGTTGTCTGGCGCTTAGCCTCATCTAAGATAAGGTCGGCCATAATCTGCGCGTTTAAAATTTTATTGGTTGAAAGCAACTCTATCATTGTTTCTTCACCAATAGAATCAACCACACCATCACTACATAATATAACTAAATCACCGCTTGTAAGATAGGTGGTGTTAACCGTAGGGCTGACTGATTCAACAATGCCAAGCGGAAGACTTTCAGGCCGAACCACCTCAACATTATCCTTTCGTTTAATAAAACTTACTGCGCTTGCAAGCTTGATAAAATCACCGCGCCCAGAGTTGGCGTCAAACTCAAATAAATCAAGCGTTGAAAAATTACCGTTTTTATATGGCATAAGCAGGCCGTTAATATTACTGATGGCTATCTCTTTACTAGCACCGATGGACAGATAGGACAGGATTAAATCTAAACATAAATTGCTTTTTTCGTTAGCATTATCTCCGTTACCCATCCCATCAGCAATCGCCACTATTGTTTTTGAATTTTCAATCTTTTGGTAAAGGTAATTATCGCCATTTTTATTTAACTTACTAAACGTACTGACGCCAAAAAATAGATTATATATTGGTGCCTTAACAAGCGTTAAAACTGACCACCCGCAAACGCCCGAATCCGCGATATTTTCTGTGATAAATCGCTGCTTAAATATGTTTGAAATAATTTCAGTGAATCTTAAATCAGCCTTATCGATCGTGCGGATAACAAGCATTATTTTGGCGTTTTTATTTTGGTTTGTATCAAGAACTAAAACCTCACCAACCACTAAATTATTGATATTAAATTCGGCAATAATTTGGTCAGTATTTATCTTTTCACTGATTTTAAACCCATACATTTTTTTAGACATATCAACAAGACACGACGAAAACTGTTTACAATTTTCGCTAAGTGCACAAAGCGATTTATTTTGCTCGCTAAATTTTTTGTTTAGCGCGTTAAACTCTTTCACACCACCATTTATTTGGCTTAAAATTTGTGACAAAAACGGGCACAAATGATTAAAACTGCTTGGCAAATTGGTTTTTGTAATCTCATTTTTAAGCGCAATATTTACACAATCAGCAAAGTCGCTTTCAAGCACCTCGCGATTTTTACACGCCAACCCGCACGCCTCACAATGCTTACTTAAAATATTTTTAGATAAAAATTCCCCCAACTTTTCTTGCGGCATTTGATTAAGTAAATTTGATTTATACACCTTTTGCATATCATCAAACACATTACTCATTTTAATAAGTTTATTCGATAAATTGTAAAAAGATTGATTAATATAGTAGTTTTTTACAATACTTTCACCTGATTTTAAAAAATATGCTTTTAATATATCCAGTTTTGGAATTACACAGAACGCAATAGAAGGCACTAACACGCTTAATAAATTAACGTAAGTGTAATCAAGATACGCGTTAAGGGCGCAACCCATAACAAGGTCACTAAACAACACTGCAACGGCCTCTATTATCTTATTTTGTTCAGCAAAAAAGCAAGCAACCATAGTCCATACCAAAATTATCGCAAAAGGCAACACCGAATTAGTGCTTACCGATAAAGACAGTGCGATTAAACTTGAAAGCGCACAAACGTCTATCATTTTAAGCACGCGTGAAAATACTAAAATCGCAAAAACGGCTAACGGGTAAATTAAAAACAGCGAATTTATGTGAATTTTTGATATACCAATAAATATTGCAACAAATATACATGCGAAACTGAGTTTTTCGTCAAAACTAAAATAACCGTTTAAGTTTTTCAATTTTATCGCATTTATAGCAATAGGAAAAACAAACATAAACAAATTGCTTGCTATTATTGAAATACACGCCGAGATAATAAGCGTTTTGTTTGACAAACTTAAATATATTACCCCAAGTTGACTTAAGTTACAAAAAATATACATCAAAACTGTTTTGGCTTTTTTAAACTTTGAACAGATCTTAAAAAGTACAACACAAGAAATAAGGTTTAATGCAATTATCGCATTTGCAAGAGTTAACCCACGGATTATTATCGCAGGTAAGATACTAACAATTATTAAACAAATGTTAATACCTGCGTCTACAAAACTAAAAATAAGCGGATACATAAATGGATTAATTTGCGGCGATAAGTATGAAAAGCCACTGAAAAAAACGCAAAACGATACTAAAACAATGATAATTTTATCACTTTTTTTCATTTTTTGTTTAAAACCCATAAATTATCCCCTTTTAAGCCTATCAAAAAATTTTATTATTTACTTATTTGCGACGGTTGCAGATTTAGAAAACTAAACAAAATAATTTAATATGATAATTATATATATAT
>USTX01000025.1 GCA_900557655.1 uncultured Eubacteriales bacterium | reverse complement strand
TGGATATGTTAGAAATAAAGCCAATCTATCTGCAAGAGAATTAAGTCAAAGAATGGGAATGAGTCCTCAATATGTTGCTCAACTTGAAAGTGGAAGAATTGTTTTAACAGTTGAAAAACTATTACAAATTTTAGAAATTTGCGAATTTTCGATTGAAAGATTTTTCAGTTCTGACATTGCAGATTATAAAATAGATAACGAATTAAAAACTTTAATTGAAGCATTACCAACCGACAAAAAGAAAAATATAATTGAATTTATAAAGAAATAAAAAAGCACCAGAATTCCCAGTGTTGTAAATTAAAAAGTTTATAAAAGTTTTAGGCAGTTTTATATGGTTTTAGACCACATAAACTTATTAAAAAGTGCACATTTGCTGTCAATTGCTGTCATTTTTAATTATCAAAAGACAGCAAATATTTTTTTGTATCCCTAAAACTCTTTATTTACCTAATGGTTTTGGACATAGAGCACACACTTTATTTTACCAGAACCCGACCTTGGTAAGGTATTTAGGGCAAAAATTCACAACTTAGTGTACTTGGATGGCTCTAAGTTTGAAGCAAAAGCTAACAAATACGCTTGGGTATGGAAAAAATCTTGTTTAACAAATAGACTAAAACTCTTTAACAGAGTTACCGACTTACTTAAAGAGATTAATCTAAATTTGTTATATCCAGAGGGTATTACCTTTGAATTAAGAGAAGAATATGCAATAGAATATTTAGAAAAAAATTGAATTTTTTAGTCAAACATTATCATGTTAACTCCTGTACATTTGTTAACGGTAGAGGGCATTCAAAGTTTTTACTGCAAAGGTACTTTGAACTTTTAAGTGGATATATATTAAAGTTGAAAGAATATGCTAAACATATACAAATATCATAACAAGAAACATTGAGATTTATAGAAATTTTTAAACAGAAGCATACAATACGCATAGGCGTAGAGGTTTTTTATACAACAAAACGAGTAAAACCCTAGGAAAACAAGACAATTAACAAAAAATTCATCATATTACATATCAGGAAACCGAGAAAAGGCAAAATTACAAAGAAAAAGACTGCAAAGAAATTATTTCTCACATAATTTCTTTACAGCACCTTTTTTGATTTTATCAAGAAATCATAATATATTATTCAAATATATTAATGTGTTTTTTATAAATATAACTCTTAGCTTTTATTCTTGCTTTTGTGAGATAGTTGACAATGTAGCATAAACTTTTGTATACTATTTGTAGTTTTATTGATACTAGAAAAACATAGACTAAATAATACTATAATTCATACAAAAAGGAGAATTTTATGAAAAAGAAATTTTTAATGATGCTTATAGTAATTTGTTTTATTATACCTTGTGGATTATTCCTAGTGGCTTGTGGCGCCAAGGCAGACAAAAAGATTCAAACTAGTGTGGTTGGTGAAATTTTACAAACTAGCCAATATTATCAACATTATGATGGACAATGTTTGAACTTAACAAAAAATGAAAGAAATTTCACAAAAGATGATTTTGTGGTTACAATTTTCTATTCGGACAATTCTAAAGAGATTACACAAGATTACACTTTTAATGCTGACGAAGAGTTGTCGGTTTATGATGAAAACACAAATTATTACAATATTTACTTTTCTATGAATAGCCAACAATTTGCTACAATTAGGGTTAATGTTAAAAAGCTCAATGAAGAATTGCCAACATTAACGGGACTTAGAAAAGATGGAGATGTTTATTATCTTGAACAAGAATTAAGATATAATGGCGAAGAACAAAGTGCGATTGATTATATTGGAACAAGTGAAAATGGTGTAACATTAAAAAGTCTTATAGACGAAGGTAAAGTCACTGTTGATCAAACTAGCAATTTTTGTGCCACAGAAGCCAATGTTTTTGATAACAATGAGTATGCTTATTATATTTGTTCTATAAAGGCAAAAGATGGATACGTATGGAAAGATAATGGAACTGAAATTTCAGAAATTGTAATTAAATGGCAAATAAAAAGAAAAATTCTAGAAACTCCAACTATAACTTCAGGTGTTGAGTTTGAGTATGCTTATCAAATTGATAGTGGCAATTTAGAAGGTGTTGAAAGAGGTTTGACATTTGATTATAAAGGAAACGAAAGTTTAATAAATGACAATAATACAAAACTATCAAACGCTGGTAAACACAGTTGGCGTTTGGAAGTAAATGATGGTAATAATTATGCTTTCTTGAACGGAGAACAAGAGGCAAATTATTTAAATTATGCTTGGGAAATAACCCCTAAAAAATTAAATGTTAACGATGTTCTAATTAACGATAATAGTCATCTTGTTGGAACAAAATATCGTTACACTTATACTGGCGAAGAAATTAAACCGACGCTTAACATTGATGCCGATTGTCCAGTGTTCTCCATTAATTACGGAAATTATGGAGAAGTATCTGACGCAGCATATAATGTTACAATATCAGTTAACACAAACGTATTCTCAGATAGTGACACATCTGTTTTGAATAATTTTGTTTGGGCAAATGGAAATAAAATTGATATAAATTACAGTAAAAATTTGGAATTTTATATTGATAAAGCTCAAGTAGTTGCACCAAATGGTTTTGACGAAATTTTAATTAAATTCAACTCTCAACCATACAGTGCTTACGGCAACACACTAAATGATTTCAATTTGACGAATGACAGTAGTTATTCATCTTTTACAACTGAGACATTAAATGCATTAAACGAATTGCAAATGTTTGACAGCTCAACCGGAGCAGGTTTTGAATGGATAGATAATACTCAATCTTTAAATGTTGGGAAAAATGAGGCAACATTGTATTGGTATAGTTCAAAAATTGGAAGTTATCAAAACAATTATTCACCTCTTGAAATAACGGTAAATGTTGAAATCACCAAGGCAAAAGCGATAGTTAACCCTGATTGGTCTCAAAATACTGCCACAAATGAATGGTCAATTCAATCGTTGAATAATGATAATTTAAATGATGTGTTAGGGAATATAACATATAAAACTTATTATAGTGAAACAGGATACTCAACAAGCGCTGTGGCAGAAAACTTAACAGACGCTGGATATTACACAACAATTGCAACATTACCTGAAAATGCAAACTATGAATATTATCTTGATGAAAATGGAGAGGCAATAACAACTTTATCAAAACAATGGTCAATTGATAAAACTAATATAGAATTAGGTTATAATACGGCTGCTTGGGGTTTATCGGCTGGAACAAACACTTCATCACAACTAGACAGTTATTATTATGAAAACGGTGGCGTTACAGTTTCAAAAAATGTAACATTTGATAGTTCTACTTTAAGTCAAGACGCACAAAATATGTTTAATGTTAGTGTTAGTCATTATAATTTGCAAAGTAAAGTTTGGGTTAAAGTAGAGAATTGCGCAGAAGTGGGAGTGTATAAATCAGTTGCAACTTTCACATTCAAAGATGGATATAAGGCAAAAAATTACGTAGTGAATGATGGATATTACAACACTGACGATGGAATACAGATTTCTGTTGATTGGGCAATATATCCTAACACATACACTTTAACAACAACTGATGCAACATCTGAAAATTATGTTGGCTGGCCAACAGGTGTTAAAAAAGCGTTTGCTTATAATGGAAAAAATCAACAACCAGAAGCAATCGTGCCAGATGGATTGTATATCTCATATGATTGGTCAAATATTGACAATATTGGCTCAACTGATAATCGTGGAAGAAGCGATATTGGAACATATCGCATATATGCGAATTTGGCTGTGCATGGCTTGCTTGGGTCCGATAATGTCATAGTAACAGTTGATGGAAAAAAATATTTAGAAAATGCTGAAAGAATATTTTATTCATCAACAGGCGTGGAAGAATCAAGGGGTAATATTTCAAACTACTATGGAATATTCTACACAGGTATTGACGATTTAGATTATAGAATTTATGAAGAAAATTTCTTTGCTGGTAAAACATTCACATTTGATTCTGTTGTTGTTTCAGCTGTAGATGGTTCTAGCGCTTTAGGGGAAGCAGAAACCAAGGCGTCACAAATGAATACGAACAATGCAAATAAAACAATGAGTTTTGCAAATTCTGGCAACAGGGTTTCGGGAACATGCGATTTTGGAGAAGGAAGTTTAAACGTACTCAGTGCTTCATTTAGTGAAAATGCAGGACAAATAAGCGTTTCATTTGGTTCAAAGACTCTTGATGGGACAATGATAAACAGAACCAAATTAACTTTAACCGAAAACGATGGAACTAACATTTGGACTTATACTTTCTTGTTATAAGATTAATTATAGATTAGCTTGTTTAATATTTAAAAAGAGCATATAAAAATGCACTTTCCACCTGAAGATAAATGACTTTTTGGGAAAGATTATTTGTTTTAAAAATGGGGGCTGTAAAGAAATTATTTCTTACATAATTTCTTTACAGCCCCTTTGTTTTACATTTCTTCTTGTTGTTGTTTTCTTTTCGCTTTCTTCTCGGCAAGTATTTTTTCAAGCATTAGTATTTCGGGATCAATTTCTTCTTCATATTCGTCAATTTTTAGGTTGTTTGCGGGTATATCTTGTTTCTATTTGATTGTGATTTTAAATTTGGTGGGGTATTGTTTTGCGGCGTCTTGAAAGGTGGCGTTGATTAGGGCGATTAGGTGGCGGTTATATGCGTTTTCTTGTTTGTTAAAGCCAGACAAAATGATTTCACAGGGCGTGGCGATGAAGCCAGTAAGCATATCCCAAAGGGCGTCGGCGTTTTTGCCAAACCATTCAGGCAAGCCCATCTTTTTTTGAATCAAATCGTAGTATTCTTCCGCCCAGTTAAATTCACTTCTGTCAAATGTATAAACTTGCATCGCTTTCTCCTTTATTTAACATTCTGCTTGTATTCTATCATAATATCTTTTAAAGCCAATGCGTATTTGGCGCATTTTGCAATAATTTTAAAACTGAATAGCGAAAAGGTGAGGGGCAAGCGGAGCGGTGAAGGATTGAAAAGCGGTATTGACAGAATGCGGATTATAAGGTATAATGGGCATACAAACGGGGCAAGAGGAGTTTTTTAAAATGGACAAAAAAGAGATTGCTGATAGCAGCAAAAACAAGATAGAAAAAATGGTTCAAAAAAAGTATGGAAAAAAGCGCACGAACGAGGCTTTTGTATACGCTAAAAGAATAAAAGCCATTTTAGAAAAGATGGCTGTTGAGGGCATTAATGACGTAAGTATTAAGGCAAGCATCTTAAAAATCGTTGACAAAAGGCCAGAAATTCTTATGGCGCAGATTGGTAACCATCGTTATAATCTTGGCATGATAGCGGCCGATTTAAAGGCGGAGTGGTTTGTTGTAAAAGCGCTTGACTATCAAGAGGCCAGTCTTCAACAAGATTATATGGGCGAAAATATTGGTATGCACGCCGCTCAGGCTCAGTTAGAGCAGGCGACTATTAAGGCGCTTGAAAACGCTGAGGCCAGCGTCCAAAAAACTTTTTGTGGCCAAAACATTGGTATGTTTGCGGCTAAATCGGGCTTAGAGGGCGCAACTATTAAGGCGCTTGAAAACGCAGAGGCCAGCGCCCAACAAGATTATAAGGGCAGAAACATTGGTATGTGTGCGGCGGAAATGATGCTTGAAAAGGCCGCATTAAAGGCAATAGAAAACCCCGTTGCACGTTCTCAAAAGAATGATTCGCAGGAAACAATTATGGCGATTGCGCAAGAGAAGGGTTTGACAAGGGTTGTGGAGGCTTTTGATAAATACCAAGTTGCTAAAAAGAAAAAGAATAACAGTGCCGAGCAACACGACCTTTCGCTTGACGAGATTGAACAAGAATTGGGGCTTTAAATTAAAAAATAGGGTTTGATTGGTAATAATGGCACCCAAAAAGCAGAGGAGTTTTATTATTTAATACAATAAAAATCGCTAACAGATAATTTGTTAGCGATTTTTAATGGGTAAATATCTAGGTTTGTTATTGCTTGTTAGTGTGTTTATTGTCTGTAAAATCTTTTGAATCTTCAATATTGATTGCGGCGCTGATGTTGCACGAATTTGCGTCGATATCACGAGAGGTTTTGCAATTATCGCAATTTTTGTTTTCTTTTTTCGGTGGGGTGGGCGTGTTAGTATCGCGGTCGGTTGACTTTTTGCATAGCTTTATTAAGGATACAAGCCCGCCTAAAAACACGCTAAGGCCGATTATAAAAAACAGCGTGGTGTAAGGCGCTAATTCAAGCCCGCGCCTATTATGACGTGCGTATGCATAGGCGCACGCAATAAAAACACCCGCACTTGCGGCCATTATTAACAAACCCGCAACCATCTTCCACACGCACCCCGCCTTAGTAAGCGGCTGTTGTTGCTTAGTATTTGTTACGGGTTGACTTTCGGGTTTTGTATTTGTTTTTTTAGCGTCGTTTGTCATATTATCTACCTTATAACTGTTTTTTTTAACAATAAAGAATCGATAGTGTCGCGAAGTTGTTAAAAATTATATTAAAGCAATTATATCACAATTGATGAGTTATATCAAATAAATATGTTAAGTTGAAAATGGTATGCAAACATTCTATCGCTGTGTGGCTTTGCGCAGATAAAACTGGGCAATTCGTACAAAAATATTAAAAAATATTCAAAAACACTAGACACGCATTAAAAAGTTTGATAAACTGAGGGTGGTTGGAGGTGTTTTATGTGTGTATATAACGATGGCGCGTGGGAGGGCAAGCGTAAACCCAAGGTGGTTAAACTTAAACGCCCAAGACGTGGTCGTCCACGAAAAGACGAGGTTTGGCCACCACCAAACCCGCGCACGGTGACCTTAAAGCCGTGGTAGTTAATCGCGAGGTTGAAAAAGGGCAGTGGCCACTTTTGCAACTGTAAATAAAAGCGCTTTTAGTTGAGTTTTCGGCTTTAGCGCTTTTTTTGTAATTGCGGTGGTTTAGGGTGATATTGCGTGTGGGCGTAGGGCGATAAATGTTATGAATATGTGAGGAATAGGGCGATAAATGTTATGAATGCGCGCGGGGTGGCGGCAGATACTAAAAATTATTAAAATTTCTAAAAAAACTTTTGATAAGTTATTGACTATTTTTGCTAAGTTTGCTAAAATGTGTTCGCACAGTAGTGTGTTTAGTATCTTTATGCCTTCTTTCGGGTGTGTGCAAAGGCGGCAGACGGGGTGCTAAGAATTTC
Organism: uncultured Eubacteriales bacterium; assembly: GCA_900557655.1. Classification (GTDB taxonomy): domain Bacteria; phylum Bacillota; class Clostridia; order Christensenellales; family UBA1242; genus UMGS2070. The sequence continues at coordinate 822 of USTX01000025.1, read as the reverse complement.
CTCATGGGGCTTTTAGAGGTAATTCGCCAGAAAAAAAGGAGGTAAAACTATGCCAACCACTAACCAACTTATTAGACACGGTAAAGGCAGAGAGAAACAAACCTACAAGTCAAAATCGCCAATTCTTGACGAATGTCCACAAAAACGTGGTGTTTGTTTGTCAGTAACAACAACCTCTCCTAAGAAACCTAACTCAGCGCTTAGAAAAATCGCGCGTGTTAAGCTTTCTAACAGGATGGAAGGAACGGTTTATATCCCTGGTATTGGTCACAACTTACAAGAGCACAGTGTTGTTCTTATTCGTGGTGGTCGTGTTAAGGATTTGCCAGGTGTTAGGTATCACATTATTCGTGGCACGCTTGACACAGCCGGCGTTAAAGACCGTAAACAAGCAAGATCTAAATATGGCGCTAAAAGGCCTAAGTAGTTAAACTATGCAGTTTAATCTACAAAAAATAAAAGAGGAGAATAATTATGTCAAGAAGAAATCAAGCGAGCGTTCGTGACGTTTTACCTGATACTAAGTATAACTCAAAAGTTGTAACAAAACTTATCAACCAAATTATGCTTGACGGTAAACGTTCTATCGCTCAATCTATCGTATATGACGCACTTGCTATTTGCGAAGAAAAGCTTAACACTCCTGCTGCTGACGTTTTCAACCAAGCGCTTGAAAATGTTAAACCCGTTTTAGAGGTTAAAGCACGTCGTGTTGGTGGCTCTACGTACCAAGTTCCAATGGAAATAAGAGCGGCTCGTCGCCAAACTCTTGCTCTTCGTTGGATTGTTGACAACGCAAGAAAGCGTAACGAGCGCGGTATG
>USTX01000024.1 GCA_900557655.1 uncultured Eubacteriales bacterium | reverse complement strand
GGCGGTGGCTTCTTCGATATTTAGGTGGGTTGTGTCAAGCGTAATGGCTCCCTTAGGGACAACAAGCGGCGAGTTTTTGCGCGTACTGTCTTCGTGATCGCGCTCGGCAAGTTCCTCTTTAACGGCGTCAAGTGGTACATTTTTGCCAAGGCCAAGATACTCATTTTGACGGCGTTTCGCGCGTGCGTCAAGGTCAGCCGTCACAAAAAACTTTATGTCTGCGTTAGGGAAAACAACGCTGCCGACGTCGCGCCCCTCAACGATAAAGTTGGGTGTTGTTTCGGCGATTTTGTGTTGCAGAACGCGTGCACACTCACGAATTTCGGGGATTTTGGCGATTTCAGGCACGATGGCCGTCACCTCGGGAGACCTAAGTTCAGCGGCCACGCGAGTGCCGTTAAGATAGATTACGCTTTCACCGTCTTCAATTCTGACCTCGATATGTGTTTTGTTTTTGATTTCGTTTACAAGTGCGGAGGTATCGGTTGCGGGGATGCCCGCCTTAATTGCTTGCAGGGCGATGGCGCGATAAAGCGACCCCGAATTGACGTGCGCGAACCCGATTTGCTTGGCCGCGCGCGTGCTGATAGTGGACTTGCCCGAACTGGCAGTTCCGTCAATGGTGATGATCATAAAAACTCTCCTTTAACCAATGATAGCACTATTTTTTAAAATTTAAAAACAAACAAGCGAAATGTTTGGAATTTTTTCAATATTGTTTTAAAATAGAGTAGGAGAAAACAAAATGGCAAAAAAACCAAACATTTTTATTCGTATTTTATCCTTTTTGGTGTTTGTTATTTTGTTGCCTGTTTTTTTAATCTGGTGGATAGTGCGCGCGTGCATCAAACACGCCAAATACAAAAAGTGGAAGCGCGAGGGCGAAACGGGGCGCAAACTTATTTTATCGGCCGACATAACCACGATTGACCTTATGGAAGGCTATGAGTTTGAAGACTATTTAAAGTGTTTGTTTTTCTATCTTGGGTACGCGGTTGAGGTCACCCAAAAATCGCGTGACTATGGCGCCGACCTTATCCTTATAAAAGACGGGATTAAAACGGTGGTGCAGGCCAAGCGCTTTAACAAAACGGTTGGAAGCAAGGCGGTTGCCGAGGTTGTGGGCGCGATGAAACACTATGGCGCGAACGAGGGCTGGGTTGTTACAAACTCTACCTTCTCAACGCAGGCAGAGACCCTTGCGCGCGAGAATATGGTCAGGCTTATCGACCGCGACGAACTTATGGAACTATCCCGCGAGGTGTGTGAGAATTTGCGAATTGACAACAGCGCGGGGCAGGTGGCACTAAGTGCGGCGTATAACGGCGGCGGCGTCACGGGCGACAGCTTTCGCATTTAAGTTGCTTAAACAAAGTCTGCAAAGTTTTAAGAAAAATTTTTGGCGAGCACGATTGCGCGTGGAAAAAGTGCTTCTTGCAATGACAATATTAATCTTGGCAATATTTCAACTTTCAACTTTAAGTTCTCTTGCTTGTGTAGAAAAAGAGTGAATAAAAATATCGAAAGAATGTCGAACTTTGGCGGGTTCGGCTTTTTTGTTTGGTGGCTGATTATTTAATTAAGTTTCTTCATATACTACAAATAAGCAAAAGGAGCAACTTAGCGAATGTGGGAACTTACTTTAAATTTCAGTCAAGATAAATCGCATTTTATGGACTTTTTATATTCAAAACTTGAAGGGCAAGTTAAGTTTTGTGGCGGCGTTATTATTCGTTCGTCGCGCGCGGGAAGGGTAAAAATCGGCCTTGCCGTGCCACGAAAACAAAAGGACTATTTTGTTTTGCTTTTGTTAGAACTTGTAAGCGAGGTTATAACCCAAGACTTTAAGTTTGAATACCTTAACACCAATCTAGGCACGATTATTCCTAACGAACTGACGCGTGCGGCCTTTATTCGTGCGCTGACCGTTTTTGACAAACAGACTGACAAAGACCTTATAAAAAAGCAACTGGTTTTTGAAAATGAACTGAATATCGACAGTTTTTTCTATTTCAAACTGGGCGAACTGACCCAGCGCTGGCAAGAAATCTGCGTTTTAGTGCGCGAAAATATCTCGGCGTTGCAGGCGTCAGGAAGCCTTGCGGGGCTTTTAAAATTTTTAATCAAAACAAGTGACATCGGTTACGACGAGGTGCACATCATCAAGCGCAAGGGCAAGTTCGTTTTGACTGATAAGTCCAGCCGCCCCATACACGCGCTGTTTGAAATGTGCGATAATAAGTCACAGGCTGACACCATCGGCGACCTCATCCTTTTAAGCCCGTCAAAAATCGTCTTGCACCGCGCCACCGCCCGTGAACCCTTTTTCGACTTTATCGAAAACCTTTTTGAAGATAAAGTATGCATCATTTAATTTAACAAAATTGTTGTGAAATTGTCTTGACAAGGTCGGGGGCGGCGGGTATAATAGTTGTTGTTTAAAGGTAAAGACAAGTAGGTTGCGTCAATCGTTTTCAAGAGAGTTTGCCCATCGGCTGTAAGGCAAGCAAACAAGCGCAAGTGAAACCACTTTACGTTGTATTTAAGCACTCATCTTAATAAAAGTGGCGCGCTAAGCGTGCAAATAAGGTGGAACCGCGGAGTAAACTTCGTCCTTATGCTTACCCAAAAATGGGCTAGTGTAAGGGCGTTTTTTAATGCAAAAAAGGAGAAACAGATATGAAAATTCAATTAAGAGATGAAGTAAGAGAGTATCGCAAGGGAACAACGGTTGCCCAGATTGCTGAAAGCATCAGCGAGGGGTTGGCGCGCGTTGCGGTTTGTGGCAAGATTGGTGACGAGCTGGTTGACCTTCAAACCAAGCTTAACCAAGACACTAAACTTACCATCATAACGCCAAAAGACCCTGAATACAAGATGGTTATGCGTCACACTTGCGCGCACATTATGGCGCAGGCGGTTAAGGCGATTTATCCAACGGCCAAGTTATCAATCGGCCCCGCAACTAACGAAGGGTTTTATTATGACTTTGACTTTAAAACACCAATAACCCAAGAGGATCTTGGCAAGATTGAGGCCGAAATGAAGCGCATAATTAAGGCCAATTTTGAAATTAAGCGTAAAGAAATAACTCGCGCGCAGGCCATCAAACTTATGGACGAAAATGATGAGCCATTCAAAATCGAGCTTATTGATGCTATCCCAGAGGGCGAAAAGATAACTATCTACGCCCAGGGCGACTTTTTTGACGTCTGCCGCGGCCCACACCTTAAATCTACGGGTATGATTAAGGCGTTTAAGCTTACCAAACTTGCGGGAGCATACTGGCGAGGCGATGAGCATAACAAGATGCTTAGCCGCGTTTATGGCGTATGTTTTGACAAGCAAAGCGAGATGGATGACTATTTCAAGATGATTGAAGAGGCCGAAAAGCGTGACCACCGCAAACTTGGCAAAGAACTTGACTTGTTCTTTTTAAGTGACTATGCACCTGGGATGCCATTCTTTATGCCAAAGGGGCAAATAGTAATAAACGAGCTTATCAATTTTTGGCGAGAAGAGCATGCAAAGGCAGGTTATGTTGAAATAACAACGCCAATTGCGCTTAACCGTGAACTTTGGGAAAAGAGTGGTCACTGGGATCACTATAAAAAGAATATGTATACCTTTAAGGTTGAAGACGACGACTTTGCTATTAAGCCTATGAACTGCCCAGGAGGTATGCTTTATTATAAAGAAAGGCTGCATAGTTATCGCGAGTTTCCTATGCGCGTTGCGGAACTTGGCAAGGTTCATCGTCATGAGGCAAGTGGCACATTGCATGGCTTGTTTAGAGTGCGTTGCTTTACGCAAGATGATGCGCACATCTTTATGACGCCTGACCAAATTGAAACGGAAGTTGCGGGCATCATCAAACTTGTTGACAATATGTATAAGGTGTTTGGCCTGACTTATCACCTTGAACTTTCAACTATGCCAGACAATCACATTGGCGAACTTAGCGAGTGGCAGCATGCTGAAACCTGCCTTAAAAACGCCCTTACACACCTTGGCAAAGAATTTGTTATCAACGAGGGAGACGGCGCGTTCTATGGGCCAAAGATTGATATTCATATCAAAGACGCAATCGGCAGGACGTGGCAGTGCGGAACCATTCAACTTGATATGCAACTGCCTAAGCGCTTTAACCTTACGTATATGGACGCCGACGGGACGCACAAAGAGCCTATTATGGTTCACCGCGTAATTTTTGGGTCGGTTGAAAGGTTTTTTGGCGTTATAACGGAGCATTTCGCGGGCGCATTCCCTACGTGGCTTAGCCCAGTTCAGGCGATTGTTATGAACGTTACAGACAAGTCAAGCGAGTATGCTAAACAAATTGCTGATAAACTTAAAGAAGCGGGCATTCGTACTGAGCTTGACGTGCGCGCAGAGAAGATTGGTTACAAAATCAAGATGGCGCAAATGCAGAAAATACCTAATATGATTATCGTTGGCGAAAACGAGGTGGCGGCTGGAACTATCAGCGTGCGCAAACGCGGAAATATCGAACTTAAAGACGTTAAACTTGACGACTTTATCGCCGAAACCTTGCGCCAAATCAAAACCCGCGAGAAAAACTAAGAATAAAGTTGAAAGTTTAAAGTTGAAATGTTGCTGGGATTACCACGTCGGCCTATGGCCTCATCGTAATGACATTTACATTTGTCATTGCGATTTTACTATTGTCATTGCGAGGAACGCAGTGACGTGGCTATTTAATCTGCTTGTTTTCATTTTTCACTTTTAACTTCATTGACTACTCTTGACAAAATGACGCGGATGTGGTATAATTGCACTACTTAAAGGAGAAAGTTGGTATGACATATTTAAGCGAAACAAGAGATTTTTCAAAAGGCAATTTCAGCGAAACGATTGAAGATTATCGCGGTTATAAAATTCAAATTGCAAGATATCTTAATAAAAAGTTTATCAAAGACGGCGTTTATACCTATGTTGATGATAAGTTGGTGCGCGAACTTACGGCGCCTGCTAGCGTAAGCATTAAGATGGCCGAGGTTATGGCATACGATTATGTTGACGGCCTTATCCGCGATGCACAAGACGAATACACAAAATAACAAAAAACACTTGACAAACTTAATTTAATGGTATAAAATACCAGCGTATTGAAAAGAAGAAGGCCACTTCTCACCAAGCGAATGAAAGATTTTTCTTGGTTAAAACACTTTTAAAAACCCGTTTTGTTTGGGTATGTGTTTGGTGAAAGATGGCTTGAAACTCGGGCCATCTTTTCTTATAAATACAAGTTTTATGCGATAGTCAAGGAGGATACAACTATCAAACAAGAACATCAATTAAATGGTGAAATTAATGACGCTCAGGTTCGCGTTATCGGCGCTGATGGATCTCAACTTGGGATAATGAGCGCGAAAGAGGCTAATCATCTTGCTGATGAGGCGGGGCTTGACCTTGTTAAGATTTCGCCAAACGCTGTGCCACCAGTGTGCCGAATTATGGATTATGGCAAATTTAGGTTTGACCAGATGAAGCGCGAGAAAGAGCAGCGAAAAAACCAAAAGGTTGTTGAACTTAAAGAGGTTCAGCTTTCGATGACGATTGAGCTTCATGACATGCAAGTTAAGGCCAAAAACGCAACCAAATTTTTGCAAGCGGGCAACAAAGTTAAGGTCGCTTTAAGAATGCGCGGGCGTCAGCAAGCCTATTTTATGAAGGGTATTGAAATCTGCAACGATTTTTATAACCTTGTAAGTGAATTTGCAACCAAAGAGAAAGAACCAAAAGTGGAAGGAAGAAACATTTTAATGATTCTTGCACCAAAAACAAGTAAATAAGGAGAAAAAACAATGCCAAAACAAAAAAGTAACAGTGCTGCTAAAAAGCGTTTCGTAGTTTTAAAAAGCGGCAAGATTAAAAGAGCAAAACAAAACAAAAGACACATTTTAACCAAGAAAGAAACCAAGAGAAAAAGAGGCTTGCGTCAAACCGCGTATGTTTCTTCAACTCAGGAAAAAACTATCAAAAAATTGGTTGGTAGCCAAGATTAAGGAGAAAGACTATGAGAATTAAAAGAGGCGTTAATGCTAACAAAAAAAGAAAGAAAGTTTTAAAGGCTGCCAAGGGCTATCGTGGAAGCAAGTCTACGCTGTACAGAGTAGCGCGCGAAGCGGTTATGAAAAGCGAAAACTATGCTTACGTTGGACGTAAAAACAAGAAAAGAGATTTTAGAACTCTTTGGATTGCACGTATCAACGCCGAAGCACGAGTTTATGACCTTAGTTACAGCAAACTTATGCACGGTTTAAAACTTGCTGGGATTGAGCTTAACCGCAAGTCACTTGCTGAAATCGCAGTAAGCGACAAAGAGGCCTTTAAGGCTCTTGCTGAGCAAGCAAAAACTGCTTTAAGCAAATAGTTAATACGCGGGGTTTTTGCCCCGTATTTTTGTTTGGGGGAAGGTATGGATATAATTTCAAGCGCGGATAATGCAAATATCAAAACGCTTAAAAGTTTAAGCGAAAAAAAATACCGCAAGTTTTATGGCGAGTATGTTATCGAGGGCATTAAGTCAGTAAAAGAGGCGCTTTACAGCGGCGCGAATGTGACCAAACTTTTTGTTAGCGAAAGCAAGCAAGACGAGTTTAGCGATATTATCTCACGGTTCGGGCGAGTGCCAATTGTTGTGACTGACAAACTTTTTAACAAAATAAGCGAAACGGTGACGCCGCAGGGCATTATGGCGCAGGTAGAGATGAAACCAAGCCGCGAGTTTAACCCAACCAGCCAGCCGTTTTTGGTGCTTGACAGGATAAGTGACCCCGGAAACCTTGGCACAATTATCCGCTCGGCCGTTGCGACGGGGTTTAACGATATTGTTTTGATTGACACGGTTGACGTATATAACCCCAAAACGGTAAGAAGCAGCGCAAGCGGTATCTATTTCGCGCGATTTTATCCTATAAGCGAAGACGTGTTGATTGAAAAGTGTAACAGCGCGGGCATCGAAATTTTCGTTGCGGATATGGCGGGCAAAAACATTTTTAATGCGCAACTGCCGGACGAAAACTATTGCCTTGTTATTGGCAACGAGGCGAATGGGCCAAGCAAAACGCTTAGAGAAGCGGCGGACAAAATAATATCACTGCCGATGAAAAGCGAGATGGAAAGCCTTAACGCGGGCGTGTGCGCAAGCATTATGATGTATACGCTTAAAGGCAAAGAGCTTTAACCAATAAAAAATCACTATGTCTTAAAAGCGCTTGCGTAAGGGCGGGCGAGTGTGGTAAAATACCAAAGAAAAGTAAGTTTAAAGGAGAATAACAATGAGTGGACACAGCAAGTTCCATAACATAAAAGCAACAAAAGACAAAGCCGATAAGGCGCGTTCAAATATCTTTACAAAAATCGGGCGTGAACTTGCGGTGGCGGTTAAGGCAGGAGGAGCTGACCCATCAACCAACAGCAAGCTTTATGACGTTATCCAAAAAGCTAAGCAAAACAATATGCCTAATGACACCATTCAGCGCAGTATCAAAAAGGCCAGCGGCGCAACTGATACTGACAACTTTGAGGCGATAACCTATGAAGGCTATGGACCTCATGGCGTTGCATTTATCGTTGAGTGTTTAACGGATAACCGTAACCGAACCGCAAGCGATGTTCGCCATCTTTTTGATAAGCACGGCGGGTCTCTTGGCACCAGCGGCAGCGTTATGTATATGTTTGACCGCAAGGGCGTTATTATGCTTGAACCAAAGGATGGCGCAAGTGAAGACGACGTTATGATGGCAGCGATTGAAGCGGGTGCTGACGACGTAATAACCGAGGAAGACGGGTTTGTTATCTACACTAGCCCCGAGGCCTTTCACGCCGTTTCAAAAGCCTTTGAAGATGCGGGCTTTAATGTTATTTCAAGCGAGGTTGAATACGTTTCAAGCAACCTTATTCCTCTTGACGAGAGTCAGGCCGAAAGCATTGAAAAGTTAAAAGACAAGCTTGAGGAGTTGGATGATGTGCAGGAGGTTTACACCAACCTACAGTAAAACGTCAATCTTTGGCGAATATGCCAGCAAATTTAAAAAGCCCGAATTGGACGCGAGTACGAATGAGTACACTTATCCAATATCGGGCTTTTTATTTGTGTCATCTTCATCCAAATC
>USTX01000023.1 GCA_900557655.1 uncultured Eubacteriales bacterium | reverse complement strand
TCATTCTCCTTATCCTGGCCTTTCTCCGCCTGTTTTAGCGCCTCTCCCTGCGCTTCCTGCCTTTCCCCAAGAAATCTGGACAGCACCAAAAGCTCATGAAGTGCAAGCGGCATCAGACACAAAAGCCCCAGCCTTCCCCATTCCGCAAGGGACAGTCTTCTGGTACCAAACAGCTCCACAAAATAAGGGATCTCTGTTACCAGAAGCTGAAGGGCCATCCCCAGAGAAAGAGCAAGAAGCATATAAGGATTATCTAAATGCTTCATCCGGAAAACAGAACAGTTCACATCTCTCATTCCTACCGCATGCACAAGCTGGCTCATGCCAAGCACGGTAAAGGCATGGGTCTGTATGCTCATTTGGCTGAAAGGATTACAAAACTTCTTATTCGGGAACGTGAAGTAAATATGGTCAGTAAGAATCAGTCTGACCAGAAACATTATCTGATTGATTCTCTTATCAGAAATGAAACCACAAACCAGGAGTATATCCTTCATTTACTGGAAGAATTTAAAATTCCCTTGACAACTCCAAAAAGAATTCTTTTAATTCAAATTCCAAGCAGATACAATCCAACCAATATCTCTATGCTGGAGCAAATTATATTGCCTTTTTTTAAAGAGCTTAAGCTTTCACTTTTTACTTTTCGCTCCTCTTACCTCCGCCAACACTTTTTAATGCCTTTATTATTGTTTTTTTTCAAGGCCGTCAAAGGCAGTGTCACTTATGCTCATATTTTTGTGCGCAATAATATGCGCAGATAGGTTGTCGCAATACTCTTTCCCGCGCGCTTCACACTCTGGCGAAAGCAGATATTTTTTATGCTCTTCGATATGAATTTTGTGATCGTCAAACTCGCCAGGCACCATCCGCGCCGTAACGTTTAAGTTCTCTTTATCCGCGCGACGCACCTGCATCTGCCTTTCGTCTTGGGCAAAGTCCCAAAGCCCAAACCCAAGCCCCTCTAAAAGCTTAAAGCGGACGCGGTTAGACAGCTTTCCATCCTCGTCATGAAACAAACCCATCTTAAACATATCAATCATCATACTTTTGCGTTGCGCTGGCGACTCGGTCAGTTCGTTTTGACTGTCAAGCACGATGTCAAAACACGTCAAATCGCTGCCCGTAAAGTAATATGCCTCGCTTTCGCCGTTGTCGTCACTTATCTGACACAAGCGCTTGGTTGTCGCGAACTGGTGATACAATTCAAGAGTCATTCGCGCAATTTCTTTTATAGCCTCGCGGATATATTCGGCGGTAACTGAAAGACGCGTCTCGTCTTGCTCAATCAAAAGGCTAAGCGCCGTACCGCTTGTAACCGCCGTCGGCACCGCACTGTCGCGCATCAACTCGCTTACACCACTAACGGTGATAAACTCGTTTAAAAGCCTGTCTTCTTCGCGATTAAAGTCAAACGGAACATCGCCAGCATCCATAAACTTAGGAATTGGCGACCCCGCGCGATAAATCAAAATCTTACCGGGCGCAAGGCCGTCTTGTTGCAGTTCATCAACGTCAACCGAGCCGTCCTCAACCGCCAAAACACCTCCCGCAAGGCGTGACAAAAATTCGTGCTTTCGATTTTTGATGGCGTTATACGCGCGCTGAATAGGGATGCACCTTTCAACAACGCTTGACCCGAAAAACTGCCCAACTTGGCTTGTTGAAACCTGACACACAAACGGCAGTTCGCGCGCGTTTCCCTCGCCCGTGACGTACGGAAGCGCACCATCAAATGCCAAATGATTGCCAACAACGATGATAAGCCTGCCTTCTGGAAAGTCGGCGTCTGGCCGCTGATAATATTCAATCACCATCGTTTGATTGTGTTTAGTCACCTTGGTCACCTTGGTCACATTGCTGCGCCCTGAAAGGCCCGAAATAAAGCTGTCACTGTCAAGGGTCAATGCGTCAAGGTCTTGTCCCTCTTCATCAATGCCAAACTGCTTTTTAACAAGGTTAGCGGGCACGGCGCGGGCATGAATTATGCTCTGCGCGCCCTCAATACCATTCGCCCCAAGACTATCTGGGAAAATTTCAAATGGCGGGCAAACCGAAATGTCAACGTCGCCCGAAAAAATATCATTACCATCCTTGCCTTCCGTTTTGCCAATAATGTCACCCCCTGCGCTGTTCCAAACAACTTTATAAAAGGCTGTGCCCGTTACCTCGCTCCACGCTGTTGCCTCACTTACAAGTTTTGAAAGCTTGTTTTTATGACGCGAATAGTCTAACAGCGCGCGTGACAATCTCGCACAAAACACATCGTTTTGCTCACTGCTTGCTGGCTTAACGCTTGCCATCGGCCTAACCTTGTTTAACTTGGCTAGCCTTGTTTCAACAATCGGCGCGATGTGGTTATACACTTCTCTACACTCCCAATAAAAAGCCTTCTCGCTATCCGTTATCTCTCCCTTAGGGCTGATTGCGCAATATTGGTTCCCGCAAACAAAGTTCATATTAAGCTCCCAAATAAGGTCAAACGGTCTGCGCTCTTCACGTCTGCGGTCAAATTCGGTTTTAACAAAGCGCACAATTTCCTCGTCTTTTTCTTGGTTGTAAAAATAGTTAGTTTTATTTATTAGTTTGTTTTTATCCATCTCTTCTCCGTTTTTTGTGCAACAAAAATGCAACTAAACGTTTTTATTTAGTTGCATATTTTTTGCATTTTTAACAGTGTTTTTTTTATTTTTCTTTAAAATTTTCAAACATGGCCACGATTTTTGCGTTTTTTAATAAGATATTAATACTTATAAAAATTAATAGATCTTACTTTTAAAACAGCAAATTAAATGCCAAGTTCGTTTTTAAGTTCATTGATTTTGCTTGCCAGTTCTTCATCGCTTAAAACTGAAAGATCTCCCCCTATCTTACTTTCATTAATTTCAAGCAACATTTTAATAGCAAGCATATCAGGCGGAACAAAGTGCGTGGCAACTTTCTTTTTAACCAAAGTAGCCGCTTGTTTATCTTCATCACATTGTTTCCCCTTAGCGTTTTCTTTTACTTTCTTTCCCCCTTCACAATTCAAGTCTATCACACTATTTTTGCTATTTCCAGTTTTTGTGACACTATTTAAGCAACTTTTTTTATTTTCTTTTTGCCCTTCTGTTTCGCCATCAAAAAAACTTATTTGTTTTATGTTCTTTTTGGGTTTTTCATTATATGAATATTCAAAACTTTCTTCGGTATAAAAAAATCCTTCTGCCTTTTTTATAAGAAGTTTTATAAGTTTTTCTTGATTTTTATTATTGTTTATTTTCTGCATTTTTACCTTTTATTTTATGTTTTTTGGCTAAATTTTCACATTTCTACGTCAATTTTGCGTTTTTTGACACACTTTCTTTAATTAAAATTATTCATTCTTGCCATCTTAATTTTATTAAAAAGGCGCTTTTTATCCTTTTGAATTTCGTTAAGTTCTGGGGCGGGCGCTTTGTGTTCTGGGCGGCTCATAATAAAGTATCTAAGTTCATCAAGCGCGTGGTCATCTCGTTTATATGGTCTATCTCCGTCGCTCCAAAAATACCCTTTTATTTCTCGAATAAGATTGATGCACGTTTTAAATATAAACAAATGCGGCACGCCATTTGCGTCTTTTAAGTATCTTTTAACGCGGCTAATTCCGCTAAACAAGTCTTTGTTAACATTGGGGTTAGCCGAAATTCCAAAATCATAAAAAAGCTCACAAACGCTTTTCTCGCTTGCCAACGTTTTTTGCGTTGCCGCACTGTCAATAAGCGCCTCAATATTGCCCCCAAACCCCGTCGGCCAGCCAAGCGCCTTGCACTTTTCTTTTATGACGCGCGCGTGTTCTTCAATAGTAGTGTTGGCCTTATAATGCTCGTCTATTACGTAAACATTTCCGTCATAATCAACGGCATAGAAATGGCAACTAAGCGGATTGTGTAGCCCCGGGTCGATAGAAATTTTATCATACCACTCGCGCGGGACATTAAACGGCTCGATAACATTAACCGCCTCATCAAACTCTGGATAAACAATACTATTTGAAACATCGCTAAACCGCCCAAACCGCCGTGCTTCAAGTTCACTGTTTGAAAGGCTCCCAGATAGCCTTGCTATCTCGTCCGCGCTAAGATACGGGTTATCGCCCCACTCCATAAACTCGCACCACACTTCGGGGTCGTTGTGCGTATTCAAATAGATTTCGTCATAAACAAAAGTCAGCCCTTTAAGCGGCGTCATCGTGCCAAAAATTTCGCCTTTTTTGTCAATGACGCGCATAAGACATTCAAAATAAATTTCTTTGGGCGGCTCCTCGTCAAACCAAACAAAATCAAGTGAAGTGCCCTGAAATTTTTCGCGCCCCTCTTCGCAGGTTTTAAACGAAATTTTGCTTAGCCCACCAAAAACATTTTTAATTATAATCGTGTCAATAACGCCAAAATCTGGGCTGGTTTTTTTGCCCGAACTCATAACAATATCCTCAATCCAACTTGAATCAAGATAGCTTAAAATCTTGTCTTGTGCCACCTCTTTTTGAACCTTAGAAGTTAAACTTACAACCCACCCACTAACGTTAGGCTTGTTTTCTTTAAACGGATGAATGCCTCGCGCCAACCAAATTGCCTCAACCGCGCCGCACTCAGTTTTGCCACTTCTGTTGCCGCCAAACACCCACCGGTTACGCTTAATACATTTATGAAACGCAAGTTGCTTTTCATGTTTAATCTCACCAGAATTATACCTTGCAAGTTTGGTATTTTTGCGCCGCTTTAATTCAAGCATTGCTGAAATCAAATCTATTTTCAATTCTTTTTCATCTTGTTTATCCATAATATTTTCCATCTAAAAATATGTGTTTTAATCTGTCAACTTATTTAATTTTAATATTTTAACTATAAATAATATTAATTTATTTCCTCATATTAATCTTGATAAATTTAATAATTATTTGTTTTATTTTTGTTAGTTTCTGCGCGCATAAAAAATCAATTTATTTTTGCATTTTTTGACAAGTTTTTACAATTTTTGACACGGTTTAATCGCCCATAAATTCTCAGTTACAAAATAAAACAAAACAAGCAAAAAATCGCCGTTTTTATTCAATTTATTTTTTCACTTTTTAAACACCATTTGATATTTTAAATATATGAAAAAATCAATAAAATTAGATAAGTTACAAACACGAAAAAGTGCAAAAAATTTGATGTTTTTTGAAGCAGTTGTTCTTACAATTTTAGTAGTTTCCTGCTGCCTAATTTTTGCTCCAAAAACACCTTTTAGCATTAAAGCCACCAATACCTTTACAGCGTCTAAAACTCACCAAAACGCCCCAATATCAACGCTTAAAGACGGCGTTGTTTTTGCTGACAGCGCAACCTCTCAGTTTGCCAAGGTTAAAGATAACTGCACGCTTTACAAAACCGAAACGATAACAAACAACGCACTAACCAACATTTATTTCACCATTCCCAAAGGGTATTTTGTTACCATTCTTGCCACATTTGACGCGGCCTTCAAGGTTAAATATGGCGACATCATCGGCTTTATTGACAAGCAGTCTGTAAACATCGTCAGTCTTACCCCCAAGCAGCCAACGCTTATCGGCCTGTCCTTTGCCATCAAGCCCGAAGCCGGCACCCAAATTCGCCAAACGCCAACCGCTGCTGACACGTCAAATATTCTTTCTCCCGTACCCGCCAACAGTCAAAACATCACCTACATCGCCCAAATCAACGGCGAGATCCCAACCGGCGGCGTCAGTGATGTGTGGTACTACGCCGAGTTTACGCCGACCTTTAACCCAACCTGCACCTATCGCGGCTACATTTACAGCGAGCGCGCAACCGGCCTTCCACCTATTCCAAACAACCTTGAAAACGACGTGCTACCCAACTCAGACACAACCATTACCTCAACCGACGAGACCCTTTCAATAAGCCCCGCCACACGCGGCGTTTTGATTGCTCTTATCTGCCTACCCGTTATTATCGTCTTCGTTTTAATGTTGGCCAAGCACGCCAAAAACAAGCGCGAAAAAACCTCAATCGGCGCGGTCAACCAGCCCCTGAATAATGCGCACACTAACCCAAACACCGCCTTTTTTGAAAACCCACCTCGGCTTAACAATCACTTTGAACCCCCTCAATACTCCGCACTTGACCAAGACTTTACCCGCCATTCACGCAAACAGAAAGGCAAATTTTCATTCACCGCCGCTAACAAAAACTGCGCGCCAGCACCCATAAACGCCGCCTCACAAATCACGCCAACCACCTCCTATTCACAAGCATCCACCGCAGAACCCTCTCACCCGCGCCGCACCATCAAGGCTTTTAAAAACAAGCAGTTCGTTCGCGCAAGCAAGGTCAAATCGGCCATAGACACCGCACTTTATTCGCCAAGCAAAGCCGCCCTTGACCTTGACCGCCTTGACGACGACGAAGACCTTTTATAGCCTTTCGCGCTCGGCACCCTTTTTAATATTGCGCTCGGCCTTTTTTAAGGCCTCTTTTTTATTGCTTTCAAATTGCTCTTTAACCCAATTTTCACCCTCAACCTGAGACGAGATAAACAAGCACGACCAACCAACCGACAGCGCAAAGCACGCCAGTTTATTAACAATCGCGTCACACCTGCGATACACATTACGCCTGTCAGTGTCAAGCATTTGTGAAATCGTGTCAATAGATGCCTTGCTTAAAAATTTAAGGTTAACAAGCTCGCGATCCTTCTTATCAAGCGAGTCAACAAGTTTGCTTATAAGCACATAAATATTAAGCATTTTATCCTTACGCTCGCAATAGTCAATTACCTTTTCAACCTGACTAAAAGTGTTTATCGAACAAGCCTGGCTTACCCCAAACGGACTTATCGCATTGCTGCTTATAATCTGGTCAAGAATCTTAATAATATTAGGCAGCGACCCATATATTTCAAGCAGGGTTTTGACCCAAATTTTCATATCCTCAAACTCACCATAAACGCGCATTTTTTCATCCTGAGTTATCGCTTGTGACAACTTTATCTTTTTACCAAAATTAGCAATTTTTGCACTTTTTGGGCATTTTTTTCGTAAATTCACCCCGATTTTGCGTTTTTTAAGCGAGCGCGCTATAAGGCTTGGCATATATTTTTCGTTGCCTTCTTCCAATTCAAAAAGCGGCTCTTCAATAAATAATTCTTCGTTTAACATCCCCTTTCTTCCCCTTAAAAAATTTGTCGAATTTTGTCGAACAAAAAAACAAAAAATCCTTAACTTTATCTCTTTCTTTAAAAATTTTTTTCTTAAAATTTTAAAAGTTATTTAATATTTTTTAATCAAACATACCTTTAATTTAACTTTTTTAAAATCCAATTTTCACTTAATATCAAATTCAAAAATACTGCAAAATTTGTATATAAGTTTTTATAATTTTACAAATTTTCGTTGCGTGATTTTTGTTGCTTTATAACTTTAACAAAAACATAAGTTAAGTTTAATCTGCCCTAAGCACCTCCATTCTACTATGACTTTTTTGTTTTGTTGCCATTTTGTGACACAATTTTGACAATTTTTTATTTTTTTGTTTTTTAAACATATGTTCGCTTTTTATTTTACTCATTAAACTAGCCAACGGCTTGTCTGGTTTAAAAACTTATATAAATTTTATGTTTAACCTTGCCAAAAATTTATTTTTAACGGGTTTAAAACACACTTAAAAATTGACCCCGCCTTAAAAATTTTTCTTAATCTTTCAAAACCCTTTTCAATCGTTTGGTGTCTTCGACAAAATATGATATTATATGCGTATATAAATAAGTATTTATATATTAAAAAGTCAGAAACTAAACAAAAGGATATCTTATGAAAGTTACAACCGTTAGTTTGAAATCAAAAAAATCAAAATTTAGTCTAATCAAAATGCTTTGTTTTTTTGCTGTCTTGATCAGCTGCTGTTTTGGGATGGTAGCGTGTGACTTTTCGCAATCAAGTGAAGGCAACGCTGCGTTTGACGAGAGTGGCAACCGCAGGCTTATTGCGCCTAATGTTACATTTAACAGCCCATACCTTGGCACCGAGATTGACGAATCAATAACAGGCTCCCTTTCGTGGAACTTCTCTTATTACGCCAAAAATACCAAAAGCGTTTATAAAGATGACCAATATCTTGGCACGAATTTCTATTACAGCGAAAGCAGCATTGCCCTTCTTGAAAAGGCAAGTTTGTCAACCGAAGAGCAAAAGCGCCTTAAAGACGACGCCTATACGGGCGAAAAATCGGCCATATATTTTAACGGCACAAATTGGTGCATAAACAAAGCAGACGGTTCAG
>USTX01000022.1 GCA_900557655.1 uncultured Eubacteriales bacterium | reverse complement strand
GTGCCAACGGCTGCAATCCGTGATGAGGGCACAAGTTATCATTATGCGCCGTCAAGCGATGTGGTTAAATTAAACACCGACGTAATCAAAAAGATTGAAACCAAATTAAAAGACCTAGGGATACACTATCACAAGGGAAAAACCTGGACGACCGATGCTATTTACAGAGAAACTCCTTTAAAAGTGGCAAAAAGAAAAGAGCAAGGGGCAATCACTGTTGATATGGAGTGTTCGGCTATGGCCGTTGTAGCAAAATTTAGAAAGGTGGGATTCGGCCAGATATTTTATGCGGCAGACAGTTTGGCAACCGAAAACTATAACCCACGAAGTTTAAATGACCATAATGTACCTAAGAAAGCAAAAGTTATCCCTATTGCGCTTGATTGCGCCTTAGCCTTAAAATAGCCCAAAAGAGGTTATGTTAAATAAAGGGTTGACAAATTTAAAAAAATTGTATATCATATAATGTAATAAAGGAGAAAAGAAATGTTTAATTCATTTGTTATGTGGCATTTGCATAAGTAAAAGCGTTCACAAAAATGTTTTGTGGATGCTATTTTGCGTGTCACAAAACATATAGATGGATATAAATATTTTTGTATATAATCTTAAACCCGTTGGTATGTTTTGAAAGAAACTAACAACGGGTTATTTTTTGTTAAGGAGAGATAAAATGGAAAATTTAAAAGAACTTGTATCTATAAAAAGTTTTGATACAAAACAAAATAAAGAAATCATAAACTATTTAGAAAAAAGATTTGCACCAAATTCTAAGGAAATCATTAAAGTCAAAAGCCTAAAAGATGATAGAGAAGGGTTGATTATTGGTATCAATACACAACTTAAAAATATCAATAATGCGATTGTCTTATCTGGGCACATTGACACAGTAACTGCTGACGAAAAGTCATACAAAACAAATCCATATTGCCCAACAATTATTAATGATAAAATGTATGGTTTGGGCACGATTGATATGAAAAGCTATTTTGGTGTTATTCTTGACAACCTAAATAAGATTAAAAACTTAGACGACCCGATAATAATAGCAATAACAGGTGATGAAGAAACCACTCTCGATTGCATTATGCGTGTTCAAGAAGAATTTATTAAACGGTCAATAGTTCCTAAAATAACTATTGTTGGCGAGCCTACCAATATGGCCATTTGCTCAGAAAGCAAAGGTTGTGGCGAATTCAGTATAGAAATCTTTGGTAAAAGCTGTCACAGCAGTATGCCTGAAAACGGAATAAATGCTAATTATATTTTGGCTAGGCTGGTTTTGTATATTGAAAAATTAGGTTCAAAAATTGATGGGACATCAGTTTCTTGCAATGTTGTGTCAGGTGGAGATAAAGTTAACATCGTGTCTGGCTATGCAAAACTTAAATTTGATTTAAGAAGCAATAGTGCTCAAAATAGCGCAAGGGTGCTAAAACTTATTAAACAATATATAAAAGTGTTAGAAAAAAGACACGATGGTTCAAAGATTGTGCTTTCACAAGAACTAAATATCCCTCCGCTAGAAAGAAAAACAGGGAAACTTGTTGAGGCAATTTGTTCAAAATTCAAATTAAAAGAAAGGTCGTTTACTGGTGGGTGTGAGGCAGGATATTTTCAAGCAACTGGCGGAGATGCATTTATTTTTGGCGTTGGCGATTTGGCGCTTGCGCACAAGCCTAATGAGTTTGTTAATATAGATGAGTACAATAAATATAGCAAGTTACTTATGAAAGTTCTTGATTATTGTGTGAAGAACGTTTAATTACCATAAGGCAAATTATAACAATAAAAAAACAGGGTGAAATCACTCTGTTTTGTTTTGAAATAAGGGTAGCATATGGTAAAATTATAATGGGGAGTAAAAATGATTATAAGATTTGCTAAAAAGGAAGAGTTAAAGGCTATTGCTGATTTAAGTGCTGCCTTTGCAAAAGAGGGTTGTTGCAACGGAATTGTTGCTGATGATGAGAAATATTTTGAAGATAAACAGGTGGCAATCGCACTAGATAAAGACATCGTGATTGGTTATGCATATGGTGAGATTGAAGCTGCAAAGAAAGACAAAAGTTATGTCAAAAAAGGTGACAAGGTTTTTTATCTGGAAGAAATGTACGTTGTGCCATCTAAGCGAAATAAGAACGTAGGATTAAAATTATTTAAATTTTTAGAAAAAGAAGCGAGGCAAAAAGGGGCACAGGTGTTAGAATTAAACGCCGTGTCAAAAGATTATAAAAAGTTGTTAAAATTTTATATTGAACAAATGAATATGAATTTTTTTAGTGCCTACTTATACAAAGAACTAACGTAAACTGAGCAAATTTGCTGCGATTATTAATTTTGTCAATATGGCAAAAACGGCTGGCTAGTAAAAAGGGAAGTTAAAAACAGGGTGAAATCGCTCTGTTTTTTTGTTTTGCTATTGAAATATGGGCTAGCAGAAGGCGAGGTTGGTTTTTAAAAGGTCGTCGGTTGTGATGTTAAAAAAGTCGGCTATGGTGATTATGTTTGAGGCCGTGGGCTCGTATTTACCGTTTTCCCAAAACGAAATCATCCCGTTGCTGACGTGCAGGGCGGCCGCCAACTCGGGTTGGGTCAACCCGCGCTCTAACCGCAAATATTTAAGGTTTTGTGAAAAATACATCATCAATCTTAGTATATTAATAAAATCGCAAAAATACTTGACATCTTAGTATGCTAAGATTTATAATACTATCAATACAAACCAATTCAGCCGAAAAGCGAGCATAACGCGACTGGGATTTGGGGGTATTTAAATCAAACAAAAGGGGAAACAAAATGAAAAAATCAGCTAAAATTTGGCTAATAGTTGTAAGTATTGTTGTTGTGGTTGTGCTTGCGGTTACGCTTACCATTGTTTTAGTCAACAAAAACAAGGAGTTTGCAAGCGCGGAGGTTGACGGCATTAAATTTGAAATGACCGAGCATGAAGAATGTAACAAATTGACACTTGATAATGGCACGTATAGATATTCAATAGCGTCAACCATGAGGCTGATGATTACAAACGATACTTCTAACGACTTTAAATTTTTTGACCAGTTTTATTTGGGAGTAGACAACAGCGATTATCCTAATCTTTTTCTTAAATCGATAAAAAATATTGATACTGGCGAAGTTTTGACAGTAGAAAGCGCAAGCAGTGAATACTTTGTTGTGCCATCAGGGACTCAGGGCATTTATGACCTTGAATTTGAAGTTCTTGTATTTTCCGAAACAGACAACGGTGCCCCTGAAAGCCTGTTGAAACAAAAAATAAATGACAATTATACCACCTTAGCCAATTTAAACCGCAAAGGAACAAAATTTACTGTTGGATTTCAGTCAAATACTAAACGACACACAATAGTAAAGCAAAAGTTGCGTATACGTTGTTTTAACTATGATGACCTAATCAGTACCATTGACAGCGGCGAAAGCGCTTAAAAAGTTTCATTACACAAGCATCGCATACCCTAATCGGTATGCGTTTTTTTGATGATTGGGTTTTGGGTAAAGGCGGGCTTTATATGGTGGATTTGTTTGACGGCGGGGCGGTGTTTGGAGTAAAATTTAGATAGATAAAAATGCGCGATTGATTAAATGAAATAAGCGCGAAAGGGGAAGGGGTATGTGTATATTTAATATTTTTAAGAAAAAGAAAAAGGCGGGGGCTGATGTTGCGCCCGCGGCGGAAACACTGTCACAAGAAAGTTTACAGTGGAACAAGATGTGGGATTTGTGGGCTGAGGGAAAGATAGAATCTCCATATGCCGAACTGATGGAATACCTTAATGGCATTAACGATGGCGGCCATTTTTGCCATTTTGACAACGTGTCATCAAACGCCAACTTAAAAGAGTATGTTAACGCGCTAAGTCAAATCTTGCCCGAGCCGCTTAAAAGCAACGTGACCGCGGCGTACAAGGCATATATTATAAACCCAGACGACATCACCAGCGAAAACGAGCAAATTTTAGAAGATTGCGACCACGTTTATTACGCGAACGAAAGCCTTATTAACCAAATTCTTACCGCCCGCGCGTCAAAAATTGAGTTGTAACCCGCTTTATTAGCTCGTGTTGTAAAAAATAGAGAGTGTAAAAAAGAAAATAAGAGCGAATTATACTAAACACATGCACTATTAAAAATATAAATAAAAGATATCTGCATTCGCGTAGGCTATGACTCTAACTAGCGTCTACGCTTTTTTATTTACAACATCTTGCAGCATTTCTTCCATTCTTTGCATGCAATCGTTTTGGTTATAAACTTGGCTTGAAAGAAGATACTTTTGTTCGATCATTGACTTTTCTTTTGGGTTATCTATCCAAAAGTCAATAACTCGGGCTAGGTCTTTTGGGTTTCGGCATTTGAATACACAACGATCATCAACTGCAAAGTCTTTTGTTGCTGAAAGCTTTGAATCTGACACGATTGTCAGTTTGCCACACATAATAGCTTCTAAACAAGCAATTCCCTCAAGTTCAACTTCGGCGGGGTGAACATAAAGGTCTGAGTAATTTAAAACGTCAATAATTTCGTTACGTGCAAAAAACTTAAAGATAGGTGCTATTGGAAGCCTTTTTGCCAAATGTTTATATTTTTTTTCTTTTGGCCCTAACCCCCCTAAAATTAGCTGAATTTGGTTTTTATATTTTGAATGATAAATCGCTTTTATAAGGGTATCTTGAGATTTTTCACGAGCATATCGCCCCGTAGACAAAATTATAATTTTGTCTTTCAAATTGTTGGGCTTTTCAATGTTTCTTTTTTTAACATAATCATGAACGCCATTAGATATGACGTATCCCGGCGTAGTCTTTTTTATGCTGTTTTCAAAGATGTTGCGTATAAAGGTTGTTGGATAGTGAATGGCAGCAACATATTGATAAGTGTTTTTCCAAATATAGTTATAAACCAGATTATTTATCGGCTTAATTTTATTAAGTTTAAAATAAGAAGTTAGATTTTCTGCTTGCATATGAAAGCCTGCTGTAATCGGGATATTCATTTCTTTTGCTATTTTAACAGCACACATACCCAAACTAAGCGGCACCATTATATGAACAACATCGCTGCCTTGGATCGCACTTTTAACGATGCTTTCGTTAGGCTTGGCTATCGTAACACCAACTTTTGCTACATATGAGTTAAGCATTTTTCCAAAATCTCTACTAGGAACAACATAAAAATCCTCTTGGTCAATCTTATCAGCGTCTGCACATAAAACCTTAACTTTGTGTCCTTGTTTTTTTAGATAGCGAATAAGGTTCATCGCAGCAATCGTTGTTCCATTATTTTCTTTTCCAAGCACATCACAAACTATTGTAATTTCCATTTTGTATCCTTTGTTATTTAAATATAAATAAATTATACAGCGTTCAAGAAGTAATGTAAAGTTTTTTATTAAACATAACAATAAAGAGGTAACAAATTTTTGTGGAACGGAGTAATATAAAATGTAATAATGTTTAACCAATGTGGGGGCGAGTATGACCAAATTTCGCATTCACGGAGGAAAAAGGCTTGACGGGATTATCGAGGTTGAAACAAGCAAAAACGCCGCGCTTCCTATCATCGCAGCAAGTATACTTACCGAAAAAAGGATAGTTTTAAAAAATATTCCGCACATAAGCGACGTGTTTAAGATGTTTGACATTTTGCGCGCGATGGGCGGGCGCATTTTGCTTACTGACACCGACGCGATTATTGACAACAGCAGCATTTCAAACTTTGAAATTCCGCACATTTTGGCCAAAGACATCCGGTCGTCTATTTTTATGCTGGGGCCGCTAGTTGCGCGGTTTAAGCGAGCGCGCGTGGCGTATCCTGGGGGGTGTGACATCGGTAGGCGCCCGATAGACCTTCACCTTGCGGGGCTGAGGGCACTTGGCGTCAACATTGACGAAGAGTTTGGTTTTATTGACTGTCACGCCGAAAAAATCACGCCGACTGTGGTGCATCTTGACTATCCAAGCGTTGGTGCTACCGAAAATATAATGATGGCGGGGGTACTAACGAGCGGAACAACCACGATTTTAAATGCAGCCAAAGAGCCCGAAATTGTTGACCTTGCGGCGTTTATCAACAGCATCGGCGGGCGCATTGTTGGGGCGGGCAGTTCAACCATCGTGGTTACGGGCGTTAAGGCACTTGGCGGGGGCGAATACCAGCCGATTTCTGACCGCATAGTAACGGGCACCTACCTTATTGCTGCGGCGATGACGGGCGGAAAACTGACCCTTAAAAACGCAAATTTTGAAAATGTTTTTTCTTTAATCAATAAACTGCGCAATTCTGGTTGCAAAATCGATTTTAATCGTGATACAATAAATATAGAAGCAACAGCGCGACCTGCGGCAATAACCAGCATTGAAACACAGCCGTATCCGGGGGTTCCTACCGACTTACAGGCACAGGTGATGGCGATGTGCGCGATAAGTGACGGTATAAGTGTTATAACCGAAAACCTGTTTGAGACGCGGTTTAAGCACGTGCCCGAACTGAAAAAGATGGGCGCAAACATTACAGTGCGTGACAGGATGGCGATCGTGCGCGGCGTTAAAAAACTGTGCGGCGCAGAGGTCAACGCAACCGACCTTCGCGGCGGGGCAAGCCTTGTTCTTGCGGGGCTGTGCGCACGGGGCGAGACGGTTGTTAACAACATCGAATATGTTGACCGCGGGTACTTTGAGGTGGAAGAAAAGCTTAATCACGTCGGTGCCCAGATAGAGCGTATAACCGATTAATGCGCAAAAGTTGTTGCTTAAATACATTTTTTATTAGGGGAACGTATGCTTAAAAGTAGAAAAAGACTTGTTATAATTTTGTCAATCATTGCGGCGATTTTTGTTTTGGTCGTTTTGACCAGCGCGCTTTTTTCGCTTAAAAATGTTGAGGTTGTTTATTCGTCGGTAGCCAGCGCAAACTCGGTTGGTGAGGGGTATAAAAAAGACGAGATTATCAAAACGGGTGAGTTTTCATATGGCAAAAATATCCTATTTTTAAACTATAAAAACAATATTGCAAAAATCGAAAAGGCCTATCCGTTTGCAAAGGTTGTAAAAGTTGAGCGCAAGTTCCCTAACAAAGCGATTATTCATATCGTTGAGCGTCAGCCAGTGTTTAAGGTGCAGGTTGGGTCAACCTATTATTGCCTTGATAGCGACCTTAAAATTCTAAGTGATAACGTGAATTTTTCAAGCAATCTTATCAATTTTCCAACCCTTTTAAGCTTTACAATACCAGATGGTAAACGCGCGGGAGACCAGCTTTCAGACGCGCACATTACAAGCGTTATGGCGGACATCTTTGCGGGCGTTATGGGCAAACAGTCTAACATTTCGATAACCAGTTTAAAGTCAATAAATATCAGCACCAACGAAGTAACGGGCGAGCAGGAAATCACTATCATAAACAACAATGACGAGGTTAAAATTATCCTTGAAGGCAGCCAAAATATAAGCGCCAAAATCGTGTGCGCATACGAGGTGTATAACACCAAGGTTCAAAACAGTGGACTAAGCGAAGAAGACCTTAAAAACACAACAATAACTGTTTCATCAGGCTATAACATGGGAGACAGCGAATCTGACGGGACGTTTAAAGTCACCGTCAACGGAATTAAGAAATAAAAATCAATATTTAAACTTTCAACTTTATCAAAACGGCTTTATTTAAGGCCGTTTTTTAAATTAAAAGTTTGTTTTTAGTCTAAAATAATAATGTATTATGTTTGACATAGCACTTAAAATTATTGTATATTTAAATTGAAGTAGTAAGAGTATGCCTTTTGGGGGTAAAAATGGGAAACAAAAGCGTTGCGGTTTTAGATATTGGGTCATCAGCAATGACCGTTTTGATAGGTGAGCGCGGGGTTAACAACACCTTTAAAATCCGTGGGCGTGGAATGGCTGATTATGCGGGGTTTGAAAACGGCCAGTTTATCGAGCCTGAAAAGGTTAAAATGGCCATCGCGTTGGCGCTTGCGAATGCCGAAAGTTCGTGCGGAGAGAAGGTTACGGCGATATTTGTTGGCGTTCCGGGAGAAATGACAAGCGTTGTTTGCAAAGACGTCAAACTTAACCTGCCTAAAAAGCGTCGCATAACAGACAGCGAAATAAACCAACTTTTTTATATTGGCAACAGTTTTAAAAACCACCCAACCCACACGGTTATTAACAAAAGCCCAGTCTATTTCACGCTTGAAGACGGGCGTCGTGTTATAGACCCGCGCGGGGCAGTGTGTCAGCACCTGTCAGGGCTTATAAGTTATTGCCTTGCTGAAAACAATTTTCTTGATTTTATTGAAGAGATTTTAAGCGAACTTGGCGTTAAAGACACGTGGTACGTAAGCGCATGTCTTGCCGAGGTTTTGCATTTATTTGAGCCGCAGGTCAGGGATAGGTATTGCTTGATGGTTGATTGCGGGTACATAACAACCAATGTGTGCCTTGCGCGCGGCGATGGGCTTTTATATCTATCTAACTTTTCGATGGGCGGAGGATACATTAC
>USTX01000021.1 GCA_900557655.1 uncultured Eubacteriales bacterium | reverse complement strand
TGGCCGTCCCCGCAAATGCCGCCAACGTTAGCGTAAACAACCAACAAAAAGAGGCCGAGGCTCGCCTTAAAGCTCAACAAAAGGCTGAGGCGCAAGAGATTGCCAAAAAACTTACCGGCGTAACGCTTAATATTTCAATCGCTTTTGGCGCGAATGGCAAGGCGTTCGGCTCAGTTACTAACAAAGAGGTGGCCGACGAACTTGAAAAACTTGGCTTTTCAATTGACCGCAAAAAGATTGTTATTGACCAGCCAATCAAAACCGCTGGCAACTTTTTGGTGCCTATCAAACTTTATCCCGAGGTTACGGGCAAGGTCTCAGTAATCGTCACCAAGGCTGAATAGTAAAAATGCGAAACAAAAACCCCTCAGTTGAGGGGCTTTATTTTTCACACTTATTTTATTGTTTTTGCAGTTTTTGTTTGCACTAAACTATTTAAGTTCAACAGTTGCGCCAGCTTCTTTAAACTTAGCAACCATTTCGTTTGCTGCTTCTTTGTTTACGTTTTCTTTGATTGTTGCGTTTGCAGTTTCAACCATAGCCTTAGACTCAGCAAGACCAAGCCCAGTGATTTCACGAACAACTTTGATAACAGCGATTTTGTTAGCGCCTACTTCTTTAAGCACTACGTTAAACTCAGTTTTCTCTTCTTCAGCTGGAGCAGCAGCGCCACCAGCAGCAGGAGCAGCAACAGCCATTGCAGCCGCGCTAACACCAAATTCTTCTTCAATAGCATGAACAAGGTCGTTAAGCTCAACAACCGTCATACCTTTAATTTCTTCTAACATTTTTTTGATATCTGCCATTTTAATTTCTCCTTTAATTTTTTGCCTTAATTAGGCGTTTTTCTTTGCGATTTCGTTAACCGCAACAGCAAGCGAACGCATAGGGTTCGTAAGCATACCAAGTAATTGTGCAACCAAAACTTCTTTTGAAGGGATAGAAGCAATAGCCTTGATTTCGTCAAGATTGCAAAGTTTGCCCTCAACGTAACCAGCTTTAACCTTCATAACTTTGTATTTAGTTTCCCCGTCAACCGCAATTTTAGCAGGCGCAACAACGTCAGTATCTGAGAACGCAACCGCAGTTGTTCCCTCTAAAAGGCTGTCTTCAAAATTGATTCCAAGCTCGCTAAATGCACGTTTCATAAGTCTGTTTTTATAAACCTTATAAACGCAACCAGCCGCACGGAAAGCATTTCTAAGCTCAGTTACTTGCGCAACCGTAAGCCCCTTATAGTCAACAAGCACAATCGTTTTTGCGTTGCTAGCATAATTTTTGATTTCATCAACGATAACTTTTTTGTTTTCAAAATTTGCTGACATTTTATTCCTCCTTAAAAGTGTGAAAAGCAATTAAAAAACCCTTATGCAGTCAAAAACATAAGGGTTGAAAAATCAACAATTTGTTTACCTCGGCAAGATATTTAAGGCACCTAATAGCGCGCCACTTGCTGTCTTTGGCTGTAAGAACTATTCAATTACAGGCCGATTATACACCAAACCGCACCCCTTGTCAAGCCTTTTTCAAAATTTTTTAGCCGCCAAACTTTTTTGTGAAGTTCAAACTGGTTTGCAAAACTGGTTTGCTAATAATATTATATCTTAATTTAATTTATTTACCTATCAAATTAAATAACAAAAACAAAAAAGTCCTTGGCAGGTTGGGGGTTGCCCCCGATTTGCAAAAGGACTTTTTATTTTTATCTTTCCATCTCGTCGTAAGGAACAAGCGCGGTTTTGTTATCGTGACGAACAAGCGCGGTAGTTTTGCTGCTTTGTTGCGCTGCATTAATATTTTTTGCGCCGTTATTTGACCCTGACACTAACGCCGTGGTCTCGCGTTCGGCGGGCATATTTTCACGCCCACGCTCTTGCGACAGCACTTGGTCTTTTGGTACTAGGCCGCCAGCAAATCTTGCGCTGAGGTCACGCTTTTGTTTTGCTGTGAATTTAGCAGCAGCAAGCGCGGCTGGCAACTCTTGTTTTGCGCCAACACGTTTAGATTTTGAAAGTTTAACAAGCCCGTCAAGTTCGCGCGATTTCTCTTTCATTTGTTCAAGCACGCTGACCTTGTCAAGCCCGCTGCTTGCATAGTCATTATCGCTGAAATTCGTTGCACGCTCAATATTATTAAGCAGCGCAACCGCCGCGTTAAACTTTTCAACTCGCTCGGCGGCGTTCTCAGGATTCTCGTGCGTTAGGCGGCTAATACCCTCTTGCTCTTCATAAAGCCTGTTATGCTGAAAGTCGGCAATTATCTGCATTTGCGCTTGTGCGTCAGCAAAAACCTGCTCTTTAAGTTCCGCCGACTTATCGCCCACAACTGACGCGCCTCTGCGCTTTTCAAGTTTGCGCGCGATGGCGTCTTTTTGCTTGCCACTTGCGCCGTCTAGTTTATTAGCAAGTCGCGCATTTTCGCGGGTTTGGCGTGCCTCATCTGCACGTACCGCCGCCAACTCTTCAAACCTTTGCTGCATTTCAAGTTGAGCAGCAACCACCTTTGATTTTGGCGTTTTTCGCTCGCCTTTACTTTTAAATAGCGACTCTAAAACTTCAAGCGTTTCGGCGCTGCAATCGGCCATAACAAGGCTGTATGCCAACTCGTCAGCACGCTTATAGTTAAGCTGCTTGAATAACACAAACGCGTCAATCTTGCTTGAACATTCTTTAAGGTATTCAAGTTTGTTTTCAAGCGACTCGCGCGCGGTTGCGTTGCTCTTTTGCTGATACTTCTTTTTAGCCAACTCTTTGGCGGTTTCACCCGTCTTTTCTTCGGCCGTTTTAGCCGCAATTTTAAGTTTTTCAGCGCTTACCGTTACGCGTTTATCCGCAGAGTTAACGATTGACGAAATCTCGTCAGCCACCTCAACCATAATCTCTTGGTTGCGTGCGTCAATCTCAGCATCAACTTCTTGCGCACGCGTTTTTGCAAGGTCAATTTGCGTTGAGAACGCCGCCAAACCCTGAGCAATAACCTCTTCGTCTGCCCCGCTGTTAGCAAGTGACACGCGCCCCAACTCGCTAAGCGCCTTAAACGCCTTTTGACGCGTAACTAAAACGCTCTTTTTCTTTTTAAGGTCGTCATAACTTAACTCTTCGTTAGGTGCATAGGCAACAATGGCTGGCGTTGGCTTAATAACGCGCCCATCGGTATACGTACGCGCAACAAACTTGCCATAATAATCGCACACCGCACGCTCATACTCACTTCGCGCAACAAACTCGCGTTCACGCGCATCCGCCGCCCCACGCCTTTTAATCTCTTTGGCCTCTTCCATATTAGCAAAAGCCTCATCGTCAAGGCGCATAAAGTCAGCCGGCGCAATCTCATCAAACTTGCCCGTGTAATTATCTTCAAGCGCACGGTTCATTATGCCAAACATCTCTTCGTGCGAAAGCCCCTCGCCCTCACGTTGCAACTGAGAAATCGCCTCGTTTCGCTTAGCGTTAGCGCGCTCGTTTCGGTCTTTGGTTGCTGTTTTTACAATCGCACGTGGCGCCGCTGACACAACTCTTGTTTCTTTTGGCGCTTTATTAGCAGTAACAAGACGCGCAGCCAAGGCTGGCTCAGTTTCATTAATTTCTTCGTCATCAAGCGGAACGCCCGCCGTTACGTCGCTAAGGTCATCAAAGTCATCACTCGCCAAGCTTTCTTCTTGCATCTGCCTTGCCTTGCGCATTTCGGCGATTTCACGCTCGGCGGCCGCCTTAATATTATTATGAATGCGATGCAACTCAGTTAATCGTGACCCTGCTGCATCTTCACCTTCAATCTCGTTCGCGCGAACAATGGCCTGCGGTTTCTCGTCAGCGTGAACAATAGGATTTGAACGTTCCGTGACGTGTTCGTCTCTCTCAGCGTACGCGTTTTCTGGCTCAACGCCAAGAATGGCTGAAAGTGACTTGCTTCGCTTGCCATTACGCTGTTTACGCGCATTAAATTCCTCGCGGTCTTTATTCATATCAAAAGCGGGTACAATTGCTGTTTGCTTTTTTTCTGCTGGCACAACCGCCGCCTCTACAAAATTTTGAACGCGTGCCCGTTCGCGCGCTGGTTCGCTTTGCGTGTTTCTTGCGTCATCAATATTTTGTGCGTCTATTGACGTTTGATCTGCTCTTACGTTCGACTTACCTGCACCCATAAATGAGTTAACAATGTCAAGGTCTTCGTCAAAATCTCGTGACGCATTACGCTGTTTTCGTTCTGCGGCCGCCTTTTCAGCCTCGCCCAAAAGATCGTCAAAATTAAGTTCGTCTTCATCGGTTGGATAACTTGCAACAAAGCCCGTGCCCGCGCCAAATTTATCAACAATTGGCTGAGTTTGCGTCTTCATTGTCGTCGTGCGGGTTGGTTGGCTGTTTAGCTGGTCTTTCGTTAAAGCCGCCTCGTTTATATCTTCTAAATCAACGCCATCGTGTTGCGCGTTGCCCGTGCGTGGATTAGCGGTGTCAATAAACACCGTCTCGTCGTCATTTTGCACTTCGCCCGTGACTGGTGCGCTACTATCGCTAACTCCGTTTTGAGGATTAGTGCCTACGCCCGAGATAACGTCCTCTCGTTCGCCCACGTCATAGCCAGCCGAACCCGCACCATTTTGGTAAGCATTCGCTCGTTCCGCAGTTGCCTCTGTTTCGCCGCGCACCATCGCCTCAACGCCCGGAGAAAAAATTTTTTCTTCATCGTCCGTCTTCGCGCCGTCCTCACTTGGTTTTTCTTTGCTCTTGTCAGCAGGTTTTTCTGCCCCGCTGGTGATAACGGTTTCTTTCTTGGTTTCTTTAGCGGTCTCTTTTTCGGCATCTGTTGCCTTTTCAGGCGCACGCTCAGCCTCTTTCGCACTCTTAACGTATTTAAGCCTTTCTTCAAGCCTAATATCAGCCGCCGCTGGGTCAAAGCCCGCTTCATAGCGATACCCACCCCGCAACTCGCTGTTTACATACTTTTGATATTTTTTAAAGTCTTTTCTTGCGGCCGTTTGCGCGTCTTCAAGCGCTTTTTCTTCTTCTTTGGCCTTTTTAACGTCCATATTCGCCGCAATTAAATCTACTCTGCGTTTTTCGTAAGACTTTTTCATTATCCTAAGCCCTAACGCGCCCGAGCCAACCGTAAGCGCGCCAAGCATCAATGCGGGCATAAACTTAACCGAGTTATACCACGCGTAAATGGCAAACGACCCAACGCCACCAACCACCGCCATGGTGATAAGCGCAGGCAAAACGGGCAAAAGCATCGCAAGGCGCTTTAAAAACCTTTTTCGGCGCGCCTTTTTAAGTTTAGCCTTACCCTCTTTAACGCTGTTTTCGGCGTCTTCAACCGCCTTGTATTTCGTCTCGATTTCTTCAAGCGAATATTTTCTTTCGCCGTCAAGGTGCTTAATTGTCTCTTTTTCAGCGATAGGCTTGCCCGTTTCAACGCTATGCGACAATTCTTTTGTAAAGCAATAATAACTTTCGTCAAGGTCAGATAGCGTTGCCATATCGTCAGCACTGTCACTATCTTTGCCATTTATCGCCTTGGCCATCTGCGCAAGGGCGGCGTATTTAACTTCAAACTCCTCACGTTTTTTACGACTTTTAGTAAAAGACATAAAGTGAACAACGTCTTTAACACTGTCAGGGTTTGGCGTTTTCCCGTCAAACATAGACGAAAAACTAACTGGGTTCGCTTTAAGCCTTTCGCGCGCCTCATTAAACTCTTTAATGTATTTTTTAAGTTCGATATACGACTTAGTTGAATTTAAAACCCCAACCATAACTTTCCCTCTTTATCTATTAGTTATAATTATTTTAACATAATTAGATTATAAAAACAATAGAATTTTAAACAATTTTTGCAAAAATAGCCAAAAAAGACCAAATTTTGCCTACTTTGCTAAATTACGACATTAATTTTGTCGCTAAAAATAAATAATTTGCCAAATTTGTTGCATTTTTGATTTGATTATTTTATTATATAATTACTAATTTTATTTTATAGCAGATAAGGAGAACCTATGGGCTTAATTCAGTTTCTTAAAAATTATGACAATAATAAAAACGTTAAAAAGGTTAAAAAAATAGCCGACTTAGTTGTGGCTAAAAAAGATTATTACTCTTCTCTTGACGACATTACCTTAAAAAACCAAACCCGCGTTTTAAAAGACAGATTAAAAAATGGCGAGTCGCTTGACGACATTTTGCCTGACGCGTACGCCGTTATAAGTGAGGCTGCGTGGCGCGTATTAAAACAAAGGCCGTATTATACCCAGCTTTTGGGCGCGATAGTTTTACATCAAGGGCGCATTGCCGAAATGAAAACAGGTGAAGGTAAAACGCTGGTAGCAACTTTGCCAAGTTATCTTAACGCGCTTAGTGGCAACCCCGTTCACGTGGTAACGGTTAACGAATACCTTGCTAAGTATCACAGTGAATGGATGGGTAAAATCCACGAGTTTTTGGGGCTAAGCGTTGGTTTCATTTACGCTGGACAAACCGAAGAAAGCAAAAGAAAAGCCTATCAGTCTGACATTATTTATGGAACAAACAGCGAGTTTGGTTTTGACTATCTTCGCGATAACATGGTTGTAAGAAAGCAAGACCGTATCACCACGGGGCTGCACTTTGCCATTGTTGACGAAGTTGATAGCATTCTTATCGATGAGGCGCGAACCCCACTTATCATCAGTGGCCCAAGCGGCGATAACAGCGAGGTTTATCTTACCGCCGCACGCTTTGCAAAAACCCTTAAAGATGACGATGTTGACATTGACGAAAAGAAAAAGGCCATCAACCTTACCGAGTCAGGCGTAAGCAAGGCCGAAAGATTTTATCATATTGACAACTTGTCTGACATTGAAAACACCTCAATTAACCACAACATTAACAACGCCATCCGCGCGCGTTTTATGATGAAAAAAGATAATGACTATATCGTGCGTGACGGCGAGATTTTGATTGTTGACGAGTTTACGGGGCGTGTGATGGTCGGCAGGCGTTACAGCGACGGGCTTCACCAAGCCATCGAGGCCAAAGAGGGCGTAAAGGTTAATGCTGAAAACAAAACAATAGCAACTATCACCCTTCAAAACCTGTTTAAGATGTATAAAAAACTTAGCGGTATGACGGGTACTGCTAAAACCGAAGAGGCCGAATTTAAAACTATTTATGGCCTTGACGTTGTTGTTATTCCAACCAACAAGCCCGTTATTCGTGTTGATAAAAATGACCGATTCTTTTTCAGCCATGACGCCAAGATTCGCGCCGTTGTTGAAGAAATTAAACAGAGTTACGAAAAGGGGCAACCAGTGCTGGTTGGTACGATTACCGTTGAAAAAAGTGAAGAGCTTAGCAAGGCGTTAAGGCGTGCGGGTATCCCTCACAACGTGTTAAACGCCAAAAACCACGCAAAAGAGGCCGAAATCATAGCGCAGGCTGGTAGGATTGGCGCAGTAACGATTGCAACCAACATGGCGGGGCGTGGTACCGATATTTTGCTTGGCGGTAACGCAGACTTTTTGGCTAAGCACGAACTTGTTAAGGCGGGGTACAGTGACGAAATCATCGCCGCTGCTACCAGTTATTTTGTGCCTGACGACCCCGAGGTCAAAGAGGCGCATAAGCTTTATGTTGACAGCCTATCTAGGTTTGCGCCAGAGATTAAAGAAAACCGCGAAAAAGTTATTGAACTTGGTGGTCTTAAAATTATAGGTACTGAGCGTCACGAAAGCAGACGTATTGATAATCAGCTGCGTGGACGTGCGGGCAGACAGGGCGAGCCGGGGTATTCAGTGTTTTATATCAGCGCGGACGACGATTTGTCACGCGTGTTTGGGTCAGACAGGCTTAAATCGATGGCCGCGACCTTTAAACTTGACCCTGACACGTCGATTGACTGGAAGTTTTTCTCGCGCGGAGTTGAAACGGCGCAAAAGCGCGTTGAGGGCTTTAACTTTACGGCACGCCGAAACGTTGTTGAGTTTGATAACGTGTTAAACCGTCAGCGTGAAGAGGTTTATGCACTAAGAAACCGCATCCTTGACGGCGAAAATATGCACGAGCGCATCTTAGAGATGATTGGCGAAGTTGTTGAAACGATGGTTGACGACTTTTGGGTTTTCAAAGACCCAGACGACGCCGATGTTGACGGGCTTAATGCCGAGCTTGAAAAGCGCCTGCTTGAACCCGAAACCAATTTTGTAACCTTAGATATGGTTAAGCGCAACAGTAAACACGAACTTATCGGCCTTATAACTGACCGCATTATCGAGCGATACGAGGCCAAAATCGTTGAGGACGAAAAGTTGGGCGTTAAGTTTGACGAGGTTGAGCGCACGCTTATGCTTAGAATTATGGACAGAAAGTGGATTGACCATATTGACGATATGGACAATCTACGTATCGGTATCGGCCTGCGCGGATACGCTAATCAAAACCCAATCACGATGTATCAGCAAGAAGGCTTTGATATGTTTGAAGATATGGGTATTGCTATGCGTAAAGAAATTGTTGAGGCTGTTTTAAACGTCCGCATTCAAGTGGCCGGCGCACCAAAAATGCCCGAGCGTAAACAAATCGCGGGCGCTAAGGCGAAAATAACCCACGCCCAAGCCGCCGAAACCATCGGCCGCAACGCCCC
>USTX01000020.1 GCA_900557655.1 uncultured Eubacteriales bacterium | reverse complement strand
CGTGGGAAGATGGGGGGACCATCCTCCAAGCCTAAATACTACCTGATGACCGATAGTGGAGAAGTACTGTGAAGGAAAGGTGAAAAGAACCCCGGGAGGGGAGTGAAATAGAACCTGAAACCCTGTGCTTACAAGCAATGGGAGCGCAAGTGACCATGTACTTTTTGTAGAACGGGCCAACGAGTTATGGTATGCAGCGAGGTTAAGTTTGGCCGCGCGGTGTTAGAAAACTGGCCAAAAATTATCAAAAATTTTGCGCTTATCAACCTTAAAAATGCCAAGCCCGTTGAGGTAGATTTCCCCGCCCTTAGCATTGAAAATATTGACAAAAAATCAATCAACTTTAAAAACGCGTTAAAGGCGGATAATATTGATTTCTAATTAAAATCGTAAGTGCTTGCCTGATTGCAGACTAATTGTTTTAACGGCGAAAAAGTGGCGAAATCAGTCCGCACAGAACAACCACCCGCGAAAAGAGGGAAACAACCAACAAAATGTCAAAAAAGGTCGAGTTTTAGCTTGTTTTGCGTAAGTGAAAAATTGTGCACAAAAAAGAGTAGAATGGGCTTAAAAGGAGAACTAAATGGCAAATTCAACTCTTAAAATGCTTGCACAAAAGGCAAAAAACAGGCTTAGAAACGTATCTCAAACCATTAAAACCAACGACGATGGCAAGATTACCCGCGCGGGGCTGACGACCCACGAATACGCGCTTATCGCCACCCGCGTTAAAATTGAGGACGACCCGCTTTATCCAAAGGTGACCAAACTTTTGTCGCGCGAACCAGATACTCCGCGCCCCATCGGCGAACTTATTGACCACGAGGTGTATGACAACCTCCCTGACGCCGAGAAACAGCGCTATATCCTTAACCTTTCATCGCGCTTTCTTGCCATAAAACGCAAGTTCTGCGCCACCCCGCAACCCGCCGCCGAGAAGTAGCAAAAAGTGAAAAGAGATTGCTGAAATTATAATGTCATTGCGAGCGTAGCGTGGCAATCCCCAAAACCGCGCTGTGCTTGGTAGTTAAAAGTGAAGAGTGAAAAGAAATGGCTGCATTTAAGTTTTAAACTTTACACTTTCAACTTTACATTTATTTCCCCAATAACAAGAAGGCAATTTGGTTGCCTTTTTTGTTTGTTTGGGGTATACTTAGAAAGAATTTAAAGGAATACGTATGAGCATTTTAGACAATTTAAACAATGAACAGCGCCTTCCCGCCGAAACAAGCGAGGGGGCAATACTTGTAACCGCGGGGGCGGGCAGTGGCAAAACGCGAATGCTAACTCACCGCATTGCGCACCTTATCTGCGACCTAGGCGTGTCGCCCGAGCGCATTTTAGCCATCACCTTTACCAACAAGGCGGCCAACGAAATGAAAGAGCGTCTTGAAAAGATGGCGTCGATTGACGGGATGTGGGTGTGCACGTTTCACGCGATGTGTTCGCGCATTTTAAGGCGATTTATTGAGCGACTTGGCTACACTAAAAACTTCACCATCTATGGCGACGTTGAAAAAGAAAGGTTAATTAAACGCGTGCTTGAATCGAAAGAAACCAACGTGACGGCTGACACCATCGCGTGGCACATTTCAAACGCCAAAAACCATTTGAGGTCGCCCGAGGAGTATGCCGAGTTCATCCCGTATGACAAAAAGCGCGAGATTATCATCGCGTGTTACACTGAGTATGAAAAAGAGATGAAGCGCTGCAACGCGCTTGATTTTGATGACCTTTTGACCAAAACGTATGAACTTTTAAAGACGTGCGACGACGTGCGCGACTATTTCCAAGACAAATTTAAATACATCCACGTTGACGAGTTTCAAGACACCAACGAGGCGCAATATCTGCTTGTTAAACTGCTTGCGGGCAAATATGGCAACGTGTTTGTTGTTGGTGATGAAGACCAGTGCATTTATTCGTGGCGCGGCGCAGAGGCCGGTAATGTTGTTGATTTTACGAAAGATTTTCGCGACTGCAAGGTCTTTAAACTTGAACGAAACTATCG
Organism: uncultured Eubacteriales bacterium; assembly: GCA_900557655.1. Lineage (GTDB taxonomy): Bacteria > Bacillota > Clostridia > Christensenellales > UBA1242 > UMGS2070. The sequence goes on along the minus strand of USTX01000020.1, from coordinate 6,775 downwards.
GTCAACCAAAAAAATTATCGAGCGCGCCAACACACTTATCAAGCGCAACCAAAACCGGCTTGACAAAAATCTTTGGACGGGTAATGACGAGGGCGCCCGAGTTGAAGAGTACACCACTTATAACGACCTTGAAGAGGCCGAATACGTTGCGGGCACTATCAAATCACTGGTGCAAAACGGCGGGTATAACTATCGCGATTTTGCCATACTTATGCGCGTCAATGCCTTATCCCGCGTGCTTGAAGAAAAGCTTATAACTTACGGCGTTCCGTACAAGGTTTATGGCGGTTTTAAGTTTTTTGAGCGCAAAGAGGTTAAAGATACAATCGCGTACCTTAAAATTATTTCTAACCCCGCCGACGATGACGCATTCATCCGCGTTTTGGGCTTCCCCAAAAAGGGCATTGGCGACGTTACGGTTAACAACCTAAGGCTATTGGCGCTTGATGGTAACACAAGTATGTTTAATTTGATGCAGCAGGGGCAGTATTTAGGGGAGACGCTTAACAAAAAACTTGCGCCCGTTAAAGCGCTTTTTGATGACCTAATCGCCGCGCGCGACGGTATGGGGCTTTATGATTTCGTGCGGTTTGTTATCGAAAAGGTGGGCATAAAAGAGGCCATTGGCAACAAGACCGAAGATGACATTAACAAGTGCTTAAACGTTGACGATTTTGCTACGTCCGTTAAAGAGTTCGAGGACGCCAACGCCGGCGCCACCCTTGAAGACTTTTTGCAGGGCATCACCCTTATGCGCGACATTGACACGCTTGAAGACGAAAACAATTTCACCTCGCTTATGACCATTCACAGCGCCAAAGGCCTTGAATTTAAAGTTGTGTTTATAGTAGGGCTGGTTGAGGGGTTGTTTCCGCTTTCGCGGGCAATAACAAGCGCTACCCCAAACGAGCTTGAAGAAGAACGCCGCCTTATGTACGTTGCTATTACTCGCGCTAAAGAGCGACTTTATCTTACGCACCCGCGCACGCGTTTTAGTTTTGAAACCAAGCGCACCGAGTATTGCGCGCCGTCACGATTTATAAAAGAAAGCGCGATGGACTATATCGAAGACCTTGACAGTTCGCCCGTTACGCGCACGCGTCTTGAAATCAACGAACTGCGTTCAAGCGCGGATAGGCGAGACAGGGTTTTAAGCGCCGCTAGTAAGGTAAATATCTTAAAACCTGGCGCGGGGCTTAATGCAACCACTACCGCTGCAAGCCAGCCAAAACCCGCGGGCAAATACAAGTTTAGCGATTTTGTTAAGGGCACGCGCGTTAGGCATCCACACTTTGGCGAGGGCGAGGTAATGCTGCCAGTAACTGATTTTGCGGGCGCGTTTGTTACCATCAGGTTTAAATCAGTCGGCATCAAAACCCTTTCGCTTAAATATGCAAATTTGGAAATTATATAGATATCTATCAATATTTCAACTTTAAACTTTATTTCTATCAATAATTAAAAAGGAAAACAAAATGGACAATCTTGAAAAAATGAAAAAATTGGTGGCGGAAATCAACCGTTACAGCTATGCCTATTACACGCTTGACAACCCACTTATAAGCGACAAAGAGTGGGACGCGCTTTATGACGAACTTGTTGCCTTAGAGCGCAAGACGGGCGTGGTTTTGCCTGACTCACCAACCCAGCGTGTTGGGGGCGAGCCTATTTCAGCGTTTAAAAAGATAGTGCACACGCACAAGGTTTTTAGCCTTGACAAGGCGCAGTCTTTTGGCGCGCTTGATGAGTGGCAAGAGCGTAACGAAAACATAATGACCTATGACCCAACGTACAGCGTTGAGTATAAGTTTGATGGCCTTAATCTTTCGCTTTTGTATAACCACGGGCGGCTTATTGAGGCCTCAACGCGCGGTAATGGCACGGTGGGTGAGGACGTGACGGAGCAGGTTAAGACCATCCGCACGGTGCCGCTTTCAATTCCGTTTGACAAAGAGGTTATGGTTCAGGGCGAGGCCGTTATGAAACTAAGCGAGCTTGACCGCTTTAATAAAACCTCAACCGAGCCGCTTAAAAACGCGCGCAATGCGGTGGCGGGCGCCATTCGTAACCTTGACCCGAAAGAGACGGCCAAGCGTAACCTTGATTTTATTGCGTACAACATCAATTATATCGAGGGCGAGGTTATCCACACGCAAGAGGATATTCTTGACTTTTTAAAGAAAAACAACTTTTTCGTTGGCGACTTTTTCAAGATTGCGCACGGTATGGAAGAGGTTAAATCGCTTATTTCGGTGGTTGGACTTAACCGCAACAAACTTGACATTTTGATTGACGGTATGGTTATCAAAATCAACGATATGAAGGTCAGGGAAGAACTGGGCGCAACGGCCAAGTTCCCGCGAGGCTGCGTGGCGTTTAAGTTTGAGGCCGAAGAAACCAGCACGATGCTTAACTCAGTTACGTGGCAGGTGGGGCGTACGGGCAAACTTACCCCTGTTGCTGAACTAGAACCGGTTGAACTTGCGGGCGTGACGATAAAACGCGCAACGCTTAACAACTATAACGACATTCTGCGCAAAAAAGTCAAAATCGGCAGCCGCGTATTTTTAAGACGCAGCAACGAAGTCATCCCCGAGATTTTGGCGCTTGCGGAGGAATACAATACCAGCACGCCGATTGAAAAACCTACCACGTGCCCAGTATGCGGGGCGGGGCTAGTGGAAACCGACGCCGACCTTTATTGCCCTAACCACGACGGGTGCATTAAGCAGATAATTGAGCGCCTTACACATTTTGTTTCGCGCGATGCGATGAATATCGTTGGCCTGAGCCGAAAAACGATTGAAGCGCTTGTGGACACTCATGACGTTAAACATTTTAGCGACATTTATAAGATAACGCACGACGAACTTAGCGCGCTAGACGGGTTTAAAGACAAAAAGATAGACAACTTTTTTAAAGGCCTTAGGGATAGCAAGTCGCCAAGCCTTGACAGTTTTATCTTTGCGCTTGGCATAGATAATATCGGCAAAAAAACGGCCAAACAACTTGCAACGCGCTTTAAGTCGCTTGAAAAACTGATGGCCGCAACCCACGACGAACTGGCCGAAATGAATGACATCGGCGCGCTTACTGCGAACTATATCGTGCACTATTTTAAAGACGAAAATAACATCAAAGAGATTGAAAGCCTTAAAGAAGTCGGCGTTAAAATCAGCGCGGGCAAACAGCAAGCCGAGGGGCTGCGCCTTGCGGGCAAAAAGTTTGTTTTAACGGGGACGCTGCCAACGCTAAAACGCAACGAGGCCAGCGAACTTATCGAAAACAACGGTGGAGAGGTTATGAGCAGCGTCAGCCGCACCACCGATTACGTCTTAGCTGGTGACAACGCAGGAAGCAAGCTTGATAAAGCCCGCGCCCTTGCCATCAAAATACTCACCGAACAAGAATTCCTGAATATGATAGAGCAGTAAGCCGCACCCAGCGTGAAAATTTAAAGTTTAAAGTTGAAAGTTGAAAGTTTAAATTTTACTGTCATTGCAATGCGTATTACCTTGTCATTGCGAGGAACTTAACATAAGCACGCTTGCACGTGAGATAAGCAAAAATTGGGGAGAAAATAAGTAAATGGTTTCGCTTTTGATGTTTTATTTATCCTCTTTTTAAGAATATGTGCGTGTTTGAGGGTATTTAAATTATTGTAAAAAATTTTTGTGAAAATACTTGATTTGTTGGGGCGGGGTGGGGTATAATAGACATGTAAATATTTGTTAGGAGAGATTTTATGGCATTTATTGACCCACCTATTGAAAAAATTATTGATATGGCCGGCAGTCGCTATGCGCTTTGCACGGTTGTTACTAAGCGCGCGAAAGAATTGCTGCTTGAAAAGCCAGAGTTTTTTGCAAACAACCAAAAAATTAAGCCTATTGAATACGCAAGCCGCGAGTTTTATGAAGGCAAATACACCATCGTTAAAACTGAGCGTAAATAATTAATTAAATTAAGTCAACTTGACCCGATTTCGGGTCTTTTTTGTTATACAAAAACTAAAAAGTAACAAAAATAGTTTTGAGATTTGGCGATGAAAAGGTATAATAAAATCAAGGAGATTTTATGTTTGGACGCGTAATTGTTGATATCGCAAGCAGTCAGGTTGACAAGGTTTTTGACTATATCATCCCCGATGATTGTTTGGTTTCGCGCGGGTATAGGGTGCTGGTTCCTTTCGGCAACCGCTTTATTGAGGGCATTGTTACAAAGGTTTGTGACACGACGGACGTAATAAGCCACAAACTTAAACCCATCTTAAAACCGCTTGAAAATTTCGCCGTTATAAGTGACGACCAGTTTAAGCTGGCCGATTTTATGTTTGAAAATTATCACATTGGCCTGTCAGACAGTTTCAGGCTTTTTCTTCCAAGCGAGATGAGAAGCGGTAAGGTTAAAGACCTTGTTAAGGTTGAGCTTAGTCTTGCTGATGACGCGCAGGCCAAAGAGTATCTAAGCACGCTTAAACCAAATGCTAAAAGCCAAATCGGCGCCATAAATATGCTTTTAGGAAAAGGCGTGTGCGGCCAAATTGAGATGAACAAGCAGTTCGGCGCGGCCATAAAAACGCTTAAAGACAAGGGCATAATTAAGGCGACTGAGCGCGTAACATTTAGGCGGCCATACAAAGATGCCAACCTTATTGCGCCCAAAAACATCACGCTTACGCCCACCCAACAGGGCGTTGTTGACCGCGTTTTAAGTTGCCCCAAAAACTACCTTTTGTTTGGCGTAACGGGAAGCGGAAAAACCGAGGTTTATATCAACATTATCAAGCGCCAAATTGAGATGGGCAAAACCGCCATAATGCTGGTGCCCGAAATCAGCCTAACGCCGCAGGTGCTAGGCAACTTCAGGGCGCGGTTTGGTGACAGCGTTGCCATACTTCACAGCGGCCTTTCAGCGGGCGAGCGGTTTGACGAGTGGAAGCGCATTCTGTTAGGCGACGCCAAAATCGTTATCGGGGCGCGCTCTGCCATTTTTGCGCCGCTTAAAAACATCGGCGTTATCATCATTGACGAAGAGCACGACGGGTCGTATATAAGCGAGTCTCACCCGCGCTACAACACCATTGAGGTGGCCGAATGCCGCGCTAAAAATAATGGTTGCGCGCTGGTACTTGGAAGTGCTACGCCGTCGCTTGATAGTTTTCATAAGGCTGTTACGGGCGAATACGAGTTGCTTGAAATGAAGCAGCGTGTTAATGCTAAGCCGATGCCGCCGCTTACTATCGTTGATATGGGCGCCGAAATTCGCGCGGGGAACACAGGCATTTTTTCGCGCGCACTTGAAAACAAACTTGAAAAAACTATCGCTGAGGGCAACCAAGCAATGCTGTTTTTAAACCGCCGCGGGTATGCATCTTTTATGATGTGCAAAGAGTGCGGCTGGGTGGCTAAATGCCAAGATTGTGACGTAAGTTTGGTGTATCATCGCGCTGAAAATGCGCTTAAATGCCATTATTGTGGAAATCGATATAAAGTATTTGACGTCTGCCCAAATTGCGGGTCAACAAGCATTAAACAGGGCGCGCTTGGCACGCAAAAAGTTGTTGAGGAACTTAACCACCTTTTCCCAAGCATTAAGATTTTAAGGATGGATAATGACACCACTCAAACCAAAGACAGCCATCTTAAAATTTTAAATGCGTTTCGAAGTGGCGAGGCTCAGATTTTGGTTGGCACCCAGATGATAGCCAAAGGCCACGACTTTCCGCAGGTCACCTTGGTTGGCATAATAGACGCCGACGTAAGCCTTCACCAAACGAGTTTCAAGGCGTGTGAAAAAACCTTTCAGCTTATAACGCAGGTGGCGGGGCGTGCGGGGCGCGCAGACAAACAGGGCGAGATAGTTTTGCAGACGTACAGCCCGCGTCATTATATCTATAAAATGGCGTCAAACTATGACTATCAGGCGTTTTATAAAAAAGAGGCTAACACGCGCGAAGTGACGGCATTTCCGCCATTTGCAACCATATTGCGAATACTTATAAGCGGCGAAAATGAAAGCGAAGTGCGAGACCAAACCAAACTGCTTTATGAAAAGATGCAGTCCTTTCAAAAGGGGCATCAGGCCGATATGATTTATCTTGGCGTTATGAAGTCGCCCATCGGCCGCATTCAAAACAAGTTTAGATATCAAATCTTAATGCGCGTGACGCTTAAAGGCACGAAAGAGCTTAAAGACTACGTTTTTGCTTGCCTTGACGCGAGTAAAAACTCGTCAACGCTTAGTTTTGTTGAAATTAACCCGCAAAATCTAAGTTAAATTAAATTAATCAAATTTATGTAAAAAAATAAACCTCTTGCACGCGCGCACAAAGTTATGTTATAATATGTATTAATGTGGCCGTGACGGGCACATAGCAAATAATATATTGGAGTTAAAATGGCAATAAGAACTATAATTAAATATCCGCAAGATGAAGCAACGCTTAGAAAGGTAAGCAAGGCGGTTGACGTTTTTGACGAACGGCTTGGCGTTTTGCTTGACGACCTTCGCGATACTATGTATAAAGCCAAGGGCGCGGGGCTAAGCGCTATTCAAGTTGGCGTTTTAAAGCGCGTGTGCGTTGTTGACACGGGCAAAAGGTATCTTGAATTTATCAACCCGATGATTGTTAAGCAGTCGGGCATAAACAAGATTATTGAAGAGGGGTGTTTGTCTTTGCCTGGCGAGTGGGGCGAGGTTATAAGGCCAAACAAGGTTGAGGTTGAGTTTTTTGACCGTTTTGGCGTGCCTCAAAAAAACACGTACATTGGCT
>USTX01000019.1 GCA_900557655.1 uncultured Eubacteriales bacterium | reverse complement strand
CCGAGGCTCTTGAGCGAAAATATGGTGACAAAGTTGAGGTCATACGTGATTGGGTTTATCGTGCAGATAAAGACAAAGAGCTTATGGCGCATGAGCAGTTTTTAATTAAAAATGTTAAGTATTCAAACAAGCACAAAGGTGCGCTTGATCTTCAATTTGCGTTTATGAAAACTTTTACCGAACAGGGGACGCTTCAATTTGTTTATAAAACGGTTTTTGGGAGTCTTTATAAGAAAGTAAGAAAGCATTTTGAGGCATTAAAGCCCGATATGATTGTAAGCACGCATTTTGAACCTGCATTTTTTGGCACAGAGTCGTGCCATGGGCGCAATCCAAACAATTGGCTTAATTTTGTTTACGACCCTGATCATTGTGTGCATGGATGGTGGGATAGGCGTTGTGATTGTTTATTTACTAACAATAAGATGGCTACAGCCGAGGCTATAAATGTTAAAAAGTTTTCACCTAAGCATGTTAAGCAAGTCAATTTTATGGCGCGTGATTCTATCATGAATTTTAAGATGACAAAGCAAGAGTGTAGACAAAAGCACAATCTTCCGCCTGATAAATTTACAGTTGTTTTGGCCGATGGTGCATATGCATCAGCCAACCTCGATTCTTTCACGAAAGAGCTTTTAAAAATAAAAAAACCGCTTACAATAATTCCTATTTGTGGGCGAAATACTAAGCTGCTGCATAAATATCAAAAACTAAATGAAACAATCCCTGAGAATATAACGTTTGTTCCTCTTCCATTTTTAAACAATGTTGAAGAGATTTATTGCGCTGCTGATTTATTTATAACAAAAGCGGGGCCAAATGCAATAACTGATAGTGTGTTTGTCCATACTCCTATTATGACAAACTATTATAGTGGACCTATTGAAAAAGCTTCAAACAAGTTGTTTACTGAAATCTATGGTTGCGGTATTTATGAAAAAGACAAGCGCAAAGCACGGATGCTGGTTGAGTCTTTTATAGACAACCCCGAGCAACTTCAGGCATATCGCGACAATACATTTCTTTTTAGAAAAGATATTAATGGTGCTGAACAAATTGCTGACGAAATTATGTTAGCACTTGAAACCCCAGAGGCTTATCGTAATCGAAGGAAAAAGGCTGCCAAGGGAGCGAAGACTAACAACAAAAATATGATTGCTAGTGATGGAAAAGAAAATAATGTTGACGATGGTGAGGCTTCTGGCAAGCCTGACAAAAGAGTCGCATCTTGACAATGCGCGGGCGGGCGTGTATAATTTAGTTAAATAGTAGTCTATATATTTAACTTATGGTTGATATAGACAAAAATAACAAAGAATGGTGATGTTATGGCAAAAAACCTATCGCAAAAAGAGCCAAGTGAATTGGCGCGAAGTGTTCCTAATAATTTAGAAGTTGAGCAGGCTGTTTTGGGCTGTATCTTGATTGACCCTGAGGCTACGATTAATATTGTTGCTAAGGTGAAAGCGCTTGACTTTTATAGTGAAACTCATAAAACGATTTACGAAGCGATGCTGTCGCTTTATTTAAAAAACGTTAATATTGATATAATCACCTTAACTGATGAGCTTGAACGAAAGGGGCAACTTGTTGGGGTTGGTGGAGTTTCATATCTAACCGAACTAACAAATGCAGTGCCTAGCGCAGCCAATCATGAAAGCTATGTTTCAATTCTTAGGCGCGATAGCACGCTTAGGCAGTTAATAAGTGCATGTAATGACGTCCTAAATAAGGCATATAACAATCAAGAAAACGATAATGTTTTAGCGCTGGCCGAAAAAAGCATTTATGAGATTGCTGAAAACGGCCAAACAAGCAGTCTTTCAAGCATAAAAGATGTGCTTGGTGATGTTATTGAAAAGCTTGAGATTATTCATAAAGACGGCGGGTCGCTGCGCGGGCTTACAACTGGCTTTTTTAAGCTTGACGAGATAACCAACGGCCTTCAAAAAAGCGACCTTATTATCGTGGCGGCGCGCCCCGGTATTGGTAAAACCAGTTTGGCGATGAATATTGTTGCCAATGCTGCGCTTGAAGCCAACGCCAAGTGCGCGTGCTTTTCGCTTGAAATGGGCGCCGACCAACTTGCGCAAAGAATGCTGTTTAGCGTTGCTAACGTTGATATGGGTAAGGGATTAAAGGGTGACCTTGACCAGGCAGACTGGACAAAAATTTGGAAGGCTAATAAGCGCCTTCTTGAAACGCAGATTTATATTGATGACAGTTCGCTTAACACGCCAAGCCAGATTATGAGCAAGTGCCGCAAACTTAAACGTGAGCGCGGGCTTGACCTTATTATGATTGACTATCTTCAATTGATGAGCGACGATAAAAAGAGCGATAACCGTCAAACCGAGGTCAGTGCGATTTCGCGTCAACTTAAAATTTTGGCAAAAGAACTTAACGTGCCTGTTATCGTGTTGTCTCAGTTGTCACGTCAGGTAGAGCAGCGAACCAATCACAAGCCGGTTCTTGCTGACCTTAGGGAGTCGGGCGCGATTGAGCAAGACGCCGATATGGTTATGTTTATCCACAAAGAGGACGTTTATAACAAAGACGGCCAACCAGTGGCGGACGATAAGGCGCCAAAAGACTATACGGCTGAACTTATTATCGCCAAGCACCGTAATGGTACGCTTGGAAGCGTATTTTTGGGCTGGAAAGGCAGCCGCGTAAGCTTTGTTAACTTAGAGCAAGACGCGAACACCAAAAGCATAATCGACGCGTACACCGAGGGGCATATGCCTATGGCAGACGAGATAGGTGGCGGAGATGCAAGCGCGATAAACGTGGTTGATATTCCGCCTGAGGACGATATATTTTAATCGATTTAATATTAATAAGACTTGCTTTTTGTTGTAATAAGGCAATTAAAAGGAAAGAAAAGAAGGAAAAATGAAAAAACTTACAAGCAAACAACTTCGAGAGGCGTGGCTTAAATTTTATGAGGCGCGCGGACATGTAAATATTGGCGCTGCGTCACTTATCGGCGATGGCACAACTGGCGTTATGTTTAACGTTGCGGGTATGCAGCCACTTATGCCATATCTTCTTGGCAAAAAGCATCCTAAGGGGACGCGTTTGTGTAACGTTCAGGGCTGCGTTAGGACGGTTGACATTGATGAAGTGGGCGATTCGCGCCACTGCACATTTTTTGAGATGATGGGCAATTGGAGCCTTGGCGACTATTTCAAGAAAGAGAAAACGCGTTGGTCGTTTGAATTTTTAACGCAAGAAATGGGGCTTGACCCTGAGCGTATTGCATCAACTGTATTTGCGGGCAACGAAGATGCGCCTCGTGATGATGAAACGGCCAAATTTCTTGAAGAGGCGGGCGTAAAGAAAGAAAACATTTATTATCTTGGTAAAAAGCCGAATGGCAAAGAAAACAACTGGTGGGAGCTTGACGGGACGGTTGGCACGCCTTGCGGCCCTGATAACGAGTGGTTCTATATTGCTGATACAGCACCATGCGGAGATAGCTGTACGCCTGAATGTGATTGCGGGCATTTTGTTGAGGTCGGCAATGACGTTTATATGCAATACGAGCGCACGGAAAACGGTTATGTGCCTCTTGCTAACAAAAACATAGACACGGGCTTTGGCTTAGAGCGTATCTTGATGTTTCTGCAGGGCACGGACGACGTGTATTTGACCGATTTGTATCAATCAACTATTCGCATTTTGGAAAGCAATACTGGGCTTGCGTATGGCGAAAGCGCAGACAATACGCGCGCTATGCGAATTATTGCTGACCATATGCGCACGGCCTTGATGCTTATGGGCGACAAAAATGGCATTTTGCCAAGCAATGTTGGCAGTGGATACATTTTAAGGCGCCTTTTAAGGCGTGCGATTAGGTTTGCGATGAAATTAAACCTTGCTGACACGGCACTTGTTGAAATTGTTAGCAACTTCATTGATAATGTTTACGCCGAGGCGTACCCTGAGTTGGTGTCAAAGAAAGACTACATCTTAGCCGAGATTTCAAAAGAGATTGAAAAGTTTAAAAAGACGATAGCAGCGGGCACCAAAGAGTTTGAAAAACTTGTGTCTGGCTTAGAGCGTAAAAATGCGTTTATGCGCGAAAAAGACCCTAATCTTGCTTTTGATACCACTATAAGTGGCAAGGCAGCATTCAGGCTTTTTGACACGTTTGGCTTCCCGATTGAAATGACGGTTGAAATGGCAACTGAGCGCGGCCTAACGGTAGACAAAGCGGGCTTTGATGAGGCCTTTAAGGTTCACCAAGAGCTTGCGCGAACCACAAGTGCGGGCGCGTTTAAAGGCGGGTTGGCTGATGGCGGCGAAGAAACGGTTAAACTTCACACGGCGTGCCACTTGCTTTTGGCGGGGCTTAGAAAGATGTTTGGAACGGGCATTGAGCAAAAGGGCAGCAACATTACAAGCGAGCGCTTGCGTTTTGACTTTAATTTTGACCGTAAGCTTACGGACGAAGAAGTAAAAACGCTTGAAGAGTTTGTTAATGGCGCGATTGCTGAGGGAGTGCCTGTAACTAAGCTTGAAATGCCATTAAAACAGGCGCACGAGCAAGGCGCGTATGGCATTCATAAGGCCGAGGAAGACGAAGTTGTTTCAATCTATAAGATTGGCGATATTGATTTTCAAATCTGCGGCGGCCCACATGTAAAAAACACCAACCAACTTGGCCACTTTAAAATCGCCAAGCAAGAGGCCGTTTCGTCAGGAGTTAGGCGCCTTAAAGCCATACTTGAAAACTAAACGATGTGCAGAAGTAAAAAATACCTTTTTTGGAGGGTAAGATGAAAAGATTTTGGATAACAATTGGGGTTTTGCTGGGGTGCGCGCTGTTGTTTTGCGTGGGGCTGGGCGTTATTTTGGCGCTGGCACCGGGATCGCGAATTTTTGGCATAACGTACGTTTCGGCAAGCGTGGGTAAGGCCAATTTAAGCGAAGAGTGGACGGACAGTGTTTCGGGCGACATTTTCATCCAAACGCGCGAAATCCCCGTTGAATTTTCGTTTGAGCCTTATGGCAAGTTTAAGGTTGAGTTTGTTCAAGAATACAGCGGCTATACGCTTAGTTCTAACCGCGTGCCGGATGCCACGATAACGCGCGATGCGGATGGCATTCACGTTAACACCAAAGAGGTAGAGCGCTTTATTTTTGGCATCAATCACAAGGGTGTTTTAAAACTGTCAATTCCTGAAAGTTTTGGGACGAACGGGCGCCACAGCATCTATGTTTCGGGCAAAAAGAGCAGGGTAACGGTAAGCGCGGTTGACGATGTTACGCTTAAATTTGTTGAGCTTAGCCTTCGTGGCAAGGGCGACGTTAAAATCAATTCAAAGGTTGAATGCCGCACACTTACGGTTTCTTCGCCAAAATCTTTGACGCTTGATGGCAAGATTAACGCTGATAATGTCAACTTTGAAAGCAACTCGGGCAGTCTTAAAGTGGGGTATGAGTTGCAAGGCAACTTAACGGTCAAGACTAACTCGGGCAGGGTTCAGTTTGTTTCGTGCAACAATGCAAAAATCACCACCTCGGGCGGGCGCGTTGAGGGCATTGACGGTGCGGGCTGCGTTATATTAGGAAAAGCCGACATAACCACCAAGGGCGGCGCGGTTAAGATTAAGTCTATGATGGCGCTGGATGAGAACAAGGTTACAACCAACGCGGGGTCAATCACCATCGAAAATATGCTTACGGGCATCATAACATCGCCGCGTGGGAAGATAAATATCAATCATCTTTACAGTGCGAAAATCGTTGGCGGAACCAATACTGTGACGGTTGGCGACGTAAGCGGGTCGGTTGAGATTTCAACAAAACGCGGGTCGGTTAATGCCGGCAGCGAGACGCAAACGGTGGCGAATATTAAGGTGTCAACAGTTACGGGTAAGGTCAAATTAAATGGCACAACGGGCACGGTTGACGTAACAACTAAAAATAGCGACGTTGTTTTGAATAACGCAAGTGCGGCGATTGTTAAAATTGCGGGCGGACGTGCGGTTAAGGCGTCTAATCTGTTTGGAAAATTTAACATTTCGGCGGGGCGTGATATTAATATTTCGGGCTCGAAAATAAGCGCAGATAGCAGCGTTACTGGCGGCAGCAGAACGCGGAAGATTGAAATCAATCTTGACGACGCAACTGAATCAAATATGAACTATAAGCTGACCTCAACCGATAAAAAGCGCGGGCTTTGCACGCTTTACGTTGCGGGACAGGTTAAAAAACAAGGTCTTTCAATTGAAACCGAGCCCGCAATTTCACTTGCACCAACAATTACCGTTTCAGCAACAAAATGCAAAATTAATTTGTATGTTTATTAAAAAAATTAATATTAATTGATAAAAAATAAATCGAAAATATATATTATTAAAGAAAATAATTATTAGCAAATAAAAAATATCTAAATTAACAAATTTGTAAATATTTTTTAAGGCAAAAATAAATTAATTAATATTGCTTTTTCTAAGAAAATATATGGCAATAAATCAGTTTTAAATAAAAATAAAACTCCCGATTTTGGGAGTTTTATAAAAATTAATTAAATTTTATATCAAAATATTAAACTTAATTAATTTTTTTATTATTTTAAAAACTAAATAAATTGGATTTAATTAATTTGTTTTTTATAAGCGTAAAAATTTTAATTAATTAATTTTTAAATAAATGCAAAAATCTAGATTATTTATTTTTTGCGTTTGCCCGTGGCGGCTAAAACGTAAAGTAAAAAGCGTAAGAAATAGGTAACAGAGGTCAAAAGGGCAGCAACATAGGTTAGTTCGGCGGCCTTTAAAACTTGTTTTGCGGGGTAGATTTCGTCTTCATTGCAAACGCCCGATTCTTGCAAAAGGGCAAGGGCACGCCTCGATGCGTCGCGCTCAACAGGAAGGGTAACAAGATAAAACACGGTTGAAAGGAAGTATAAAATAACCGCAACCCAAATCAAAATAAACCCAACATTAATTAGGCTTGCAACGCACAAAAGGAAAAGCCCAATAAGAAAAAGCGGATAAAACAGCACGGTGCCGATGTTAACAAGTGGAACGATTTTATTGCGAATTTTAAGAGGGGCATAGCCCGTATTGTCTTGAATAGCGTGCCCAATTTCGTGTGCAATAACCGCAAAACCCGCAAGCGATGCGCTTTCGCGCGTTGAGGCTGAAAGCGAGATGGTTTTGGTTTTTGGGTTATAGTTGTCAGTAAGTTTACCGCTGATTTCGCCTACTTGTATGTTAGATAGCCCCGCGCTTGCTAACATTTTTTGGGTGGCCTCTTGGGTAGAAAGCCCCGTTTCAGGTTTAAATGAAGAGAACTTGTTAAAGTTTGAATTTACCTTAATGCTTGCATAGATGCCAAGCACGAAACTTATAACAAACATAATCGCGCAGACGTAATAAAGAATGATGTACATAATTTTGCTCCTTAAAAATATTATGACAAGAAATTCTAACTTTGTCAATTGCTTTAATAATTTAACAAAATTATTGCTTCAACCGCTCAAATATGTTAAAATTAGGTTATGAAACTTGACTTTATTTTAAGTGACACAACGGCCGCGTCAACCCTTGCTGCGATTGACGAAATTGTAAAAAAGGCTGAAAATACCGATGAAAGCATAATAGTGCTTGTTCCTGAAACAAGCTCGCTTTGCATCGAAAAACTCTTGCTTGAAAGGCAAGAGGCCTTTTCGAACGTGTTTGTTTATAGTTTTGTTAGGCTGCTTGAAAAGATTGATGTAAGCCAAAAGTCGCGTTACATTTCTCGCGATAGCGCCATTCTTATAACGCGCAAGGTGATTTTTGACAACTACGAAAAACTGACGTGCTTTAAAAAGTCGGCTAAGTCGCTGGGCTTTGCTGAAATTATGTATGACACGATTGCACAATTTAAAGCCAGTCGCATCACGCATGACGACGTCGTTAAGATGATAAACACGGCGCCCGCCGCGCTTGTTAACAAACTTAGTGATATCCTTACTATTTTTGACGCATACACGGCTTTTATTACGGGCAACTTTTTGGATAATTGCGATAAACTTGACCTTTTAACGCACGTGGTAGGTGGTAGCGATTTTGTAAGCAATGCGCATATTTATCTTGTTGGGTTTGATTCGATTACCGCGCAGGGTGTTGAACTTATCGAGGTTTTAACTAAGATTTCACGCGGGGTTAAGGTTGCGTGTTCTTTTATCCCCAAAAACGCGCCAAATGCGTACATAACCGAAAACGAGGTGTTTGAAAAATGTAAGCATCTGGCCGACAAATACAAACTAAATTATAACCCAACGCGGGTTGAAATTAAGCGAAACAAGGCTTTTTCGCACCTAGCCAAAAATCTTTATGCCTATCCAAACACAAGTATCGCGGACGATGGTACGGTGGCGGTTTATAAGGCTGAAACGCCCGCGAAAGAGGCTGAATACATCGCAAAAAAGGTAGCCAAGCTTTTAAAGGACGGCCTATCTGCAAGCGATATTGCCATTGTTTGCCCAAGCCCCGATGAATATAATATTCACCTTAGTTACGAGTTTTCGGCGCGCGAAATCCCGTTTTTTATCTCAACGCCGATTCCGCTTTTAAGCCACCCGCTTTTTGGGCTTGTACGCTCGCTTTTAGGATGTCTAAGGACGAATTGCGAGGCCGAAGAAGTGCGCATTCTTATGAAAAACCCACTTTGTGAGCTGGCTGGCGTTGACGAGTTTGAAAATCTTTGCCTTAAATTTGGCACAAACTATCACGGATTTTTCAGGCCGTTTCATTCTAAAAATATTGATGGAATTGACCAAATTGAACAAACGCGCAAGGCGCTTGCTGACTTTTTGACTCGATTTTTTGACGCACTTGATGGCGCCCAAACGTGCGGACAGATGGCGCAGGCGGTTTTAAAATTTTTAGACGAGATTGACATTAAGTCACGTATGGAACGCTTGTATCAAACGCAGATTACGCTTGACGAACTAAGTGCTAAGGTAACAAGCCAAGTGCTTGATAAACTATTCGACGGCCTTAAAAGCATAATTATGTTTCTTGGCGACACGTTTACAGATATCGCCGAGTTTGGCGCGCTTTTTGAAACGCTTGGGCTTAATGA
>USTX01000018.1 GCA_900557655.1 uncultured Eubacteriales bacterium | reverse complement strand
TCTACCGTATCAAGCGTTTCAAACACTTGAACTGTTATCTCAGTTTCAGCCACCATTAGTCACCATCCTTTTAAAAAATTTCTGTAAAGAGTTTACCACACGCACCCCCAAAACACAACTTATTTACAAAATTTAAATAATTTAGCCAAAATCTATTGCAAGAACCAAAAATATGTGATATAATTCATTCGGTTTTATCCGCAACACATCGTTATTATATGCGCAGATGGCATAACCACCGCCACAAAACGCACAAAATCCGCAGATGGCATCATAGTCTAGCGGTCAGGACACCAGCCTCTCACGCTGGGGACCGGAGTTCGATTCTCCGTGGTGCTACCAAACAATAAAAACTCCCGCTCGGGAGTTTTTTTGTTTGCACCAACGGAGATTTGGCTACGGCGCCAAATCGAGTTCGTTAATTTGTTTGCAACTAAAAGATTATTACGAAAAACATATGGCAGAAAATTTTGATGAATTTTTTGAAATAAATCAAGAAAAAGGTTGCTGGCATGGGTGTCCTGCCAGCGTTCTTTTTTGAAGATTTAGGCGAAAAAGACACAAAATTTGCGTATATAAGTCGCGCGCGGTTCGCATAAAGTGCGCGCAATGTAAGCCGTTCGATTCTCCGTGGTGAAATAAAAAAACCGCATCACGATTCGCAATGCGGTTTTAAGTTAGTCATCAAGCAGTATGTCATAAAGGGCGCCATAGACCTCGCTGGCCTTACTCTCCCACTTTTTATAGATGTCTTGGGCGGCGGCGCGAGTTGCAACATTAAGTTTAAGTTCAAGTTTAGCGCCGTTCGGGTCAAGAATTTTCAAAAGCACGGTATAGCTTCCGTCATCGTTACGGCTGTAATCTCTGAAATACTCTTGCTTACGCCTGAAATTAATGCGGTTCATTTTGATAAAGTTAGAGATTTCGTCACGCAAACTTACGGGGATATTGCTGAAAAAATAGTTAAGGCAAAGCCTGCCCTCAGCCGTGATGTTATAATACCTTTCGCCCGACTTATTAGTGTTAATTACGATAAAATTAGACTCAACCAAATCCGCCATAATCTCTTTGCAAAGCATATAGCTTATCCACTGATTTTGTGAGCAACACATATCCAAAATAGTTTCCTCAGTCAGCGGGATTTCCATTTTGTCAAACACGAAAAGTATTACTAATTTGCTGATTTTTGCGTTATTGGCGGTGTCCATAAAAATACCCTCTCTTGTTATTACGAATAAAGTATACCACGAGCGGCCAAAAAAAGAAAGATTTTTAACAAAAGTTTATAAATTTTGTTTTCCTTCGATTTTTGTTTGCGTGGGTGGCAAATATTTTGGTATACTATATTTGTAGGAGAGTAAGTATGAATAATTGCACTTTAACTGACCTTGAAGCCTTTACCACCGCATGTGACAATATGGCTGCAAGTAAATATATTTTGGTTGACAAGCGCCTTGGCGACGTTTTAAAGTCTATCGCGCAAACGAGGCAGGTTTTTAACATTATAAGTGAATGTATGGTCAATTTCAACTTTGAAAAAGAGCTGACGCAAGCAACAAGCAAGCTTGGCCAGTTTATCATCCCCGAAGAAACGCATCGTTGCATCGCGTTTATCTTTTGCCTTCTTAACCTTCTTGATGACAAAAAGATTAATTTCAGCCAATTTCTTAACAAATATTTTTCAACAAACGATGACGGCGCGGGGCCTTATGCTAACTTTTGTAACCGCGTTGTTAAGGTTTTTAAAAACGTGATTGTTACTACCCTTGTTGGCGAGGTTAAACCAAGCGCGAATGAAAAGCAAGAACAAGAAAAAAAGCAGCTCTATAATTTTAACCCAGAGTTGCTTGACAGACTTCAATTTTTAACCAAAGACCTTAAATCGTATGTCCACGGGCTTAAAACCATCAAAAAAAGCAAATGCACGCGCACTGAGTTAATTGACCAAATCACGGCGCTAAGCATAGCGATTGACCAAAAACAGGTCGTGTTTTTAAAGCCGCTTTTGCTGGGCATTAAATATTCAATTGGCAAAGAGCGCGAACTCGCCCGCCGCCTAATCGAAATCAATGATATTATTGACTGTATCTTAGACGCAAGGAGCAGCGATGAGCAACTCTAATGACCCAAAAAGCATTCTAGCCAAATACCGCGCGAAGGTCGCAGGAAACATAGCACCCTCAGGTGAAGTCGCACAAAATTTTCAGTCGAATGAAGCTATGCAAAATGTCCAGCCAAAGATGACTGAGAAAAATGGCCAAACGAGCAAAGTCGCGACAGAGCCGCAAAACAAAAAAGGCACGCCTAAAAATAGTGCGTTAAAAAACGCCAGCGCTCTTGAAAAACAAAAGCAACAGGCCGTCAAAATGTTTGACCAACTTTCACAGCGCAGTGACGATGTTAACGCAAATTATTTTAAAAAACTGGCCGAAATTGGGAATATGCCAGACTATGACCCAAACTCAAAAAAAACCAAAAAAGCGCTTGATAAAGTGATCGCCGAGTTTGCGCCCCAGTTTTCTGAGCTTGAAAATGGTTTTCGCGACCTTGATGCCCTTTTAGCAAGCATAGACAACGCGCAATGGGTTGATGGCTAGCTACTAATCTTGATTATTTGCATTAATCCGCTATGGCTTCCTTGTGTTAATTGTGCCCTTTTGGCCGCACCCAAACCATCCAGTCAAAACCCCCCATATGAAAATTTTTAGCAATTCGACAAAACACGTCAAAATTCACGTTGACGTGCTTTATTTTTTTAAGTAAAATTTTAATGTAAGCAAAATAAAACCGCTTACACAAAAGGAGAAACAAACAATGAACATCTTAGATGACTTAAAAGTTATCTTAGCTGACGAATTCGTGGCTAATATAACCACCACAAAAAACGCAATCGAATTAAAATTTTTAAATGGCGAAACCTTTAAAATAACCGTAAAGAAGGTTTCTGCAATCAAAAACCCCCTTCCTGATATGCAGTCAGCGTAAGGGGGTTTTGCGTTTATTGCGAACGCACTGCCGAATATAGAATCTAACCAAACAAAAAAGTTATCTTAAAGCGTTTGCCAAAAGATAACTTGCTTTTTTAATTGATTATTTTGCCCCGCGCACATCGCGCCACTACTTACCGTTCACCTTATTTAAGCCAGCCAAAAAACTGGCAAATACGTGCGAATGTGTAAGTATGAACGCAAGAATATTTATGTGCGCAAGGTTAATGGTTTCTTACTAATGATTACTTGCTAGTGCCAAAAAGAGTTGCCTCTTTAATCTCCGCGTCAGCCGCGCGGTTAAGGCTTGTACGATAAATCATCGTCTTGTTGTTTTTGGTGTACATAAAATAAAGATTATCGCCTAAAATTTCAGGAACGACCATACCCGTAGAACTGTCAAGTTTGGTTGACGTAAGTTGAAGCGGGCTGATAATATCGCTTGATTTTGCCCTAAACTTCATTTTATAAGCGATGCCGTCATCAGTAAACACAACTTCATCAGCGCTTGTGCCAATAAACCCAAACTTGCTTTTCGTGCTGGTGTAGGTGTAAAGTGCGTTATTAATAAGCACGCCACTCTCGTCCACGTCGCTCTCTTGCGGAACAACTCCGCCCGTTATTTTTATATAGCGGATGGTTTTTTTATTGTCAAAAACCAAAAGCGAAATCGAGCCGTCAGACTCTTCAAGAAATTTCACCGTGTCATAAACCACGTTGCTGATGATTTGGTTGGTTTCAAACGCAAGCGTTTCGTCCCCCGCCGCAATGTTTTGAGAATAAATCGTGGTTTTGTCAAGACTATAAACAATCTTATCGCTTACAACAGCCAAAAGCGAAACCGACTTGCCTTCGCTTATCTTAGTCTCGTTAGAACCATCTGGATACGCCTTATAAACGCGCACGCCCGTCCTGATAGTGCCCGTTTCAAGCGCAGAACGCGTGAAATAGATAAACTCCTCTGCCTTGCTGCCTTGGGTTAACCCCTTAGCCTTGCCATTGTTTTCGCCAAACACTACGCTTTGCGCATCGCTTGCAATCACCTTAACTGAGACATTTGTGTCAATCTTGATGCTTGTAATCTTGGTTTGAGATTTTTCATAAACAACCAAATACAGAGCGTCGCCCTTAGCCATATAGGTGTATTGCAAGGTTTCACTGCTGTTGTTTTGGCTGGTTGTGAAAAGTTTTTGCGTTTGTTTAGTTTTAAGGTCATAGCGCATAAAAACCGTTTGGTTATAAAGCGTTTCGGCCTTGCTGTTTTTGCCCGCGTTAGGAGTTGTGTAATAAACGAAGTCGCCAAAAACAAAGATTTGACCATCTTCAAACCCAACAACGCTTGAGATAAGCTTTTCGCTTGATTTAAGAGTTCCGTCGTCATTTAAGTCAACCTTACCCTCGCTGTTAAGTTTCGTGCGATAAAGCCCGCCGATAGTGTTGCCCGACGCGGTGTTAGTTGACCCGTTATTAGCAACGATTCCGTTGATAAAATACATATAACCGCCTGCGGTAACAACGCTTCCGCCATTGCTTGAAACGCCGTCAGTTGATGCACTGGTTGCGCTTAGTTTGTTTTTTCCGCAGCCAGTTAAACCAACCGCCGTAAACAAACAGCAAACCGCCAAACAAAGCGACAAAATTATTTTGCTTATTTTTTTCATATTTGTGCCCCTTTAATTTTTCCCGCAATTCGCCAATTTCGCAATAATGCGCAACAGACGAGAATACGGCAACATACTGTCTTAATTATAATAAACTAACAAACTCAAGTTGTCAAACAAAAAATCAAACATAATCAATTTTTTTAGTTCTTCCTTTACGACTCGCCTAATTTATCAATAACCAAGCTCAATTAAGCAAAATTACAAGCTAAGCACATCCTTACCAAAAGTGGCGTCTTTAAAGTTGATAAAATACCCAAACTTAGAGTTGGTTGATATTGGATAAAACTTACTCATTCCAAACGAGGTGTGAAAAATATTGCCAACAGGCACCGCATCAAGCCACGGCTGCCCCACCCCCAAAAACGCAGGTTTGTTATTTCTATAAACAATACCAACCACCCAAATATTGCTTTCCGTTTCAACTCTTACCCACTTAGACATTTCAAACATCTTTTCTAAAACGAAGTCTTTTGAAAAGTTGGCGAATAAAGAATTTAACGTTTTTTCATTGTTTTTAAAATACATGCCTTTCGTTTTGCGCCAATATTGCGATTTTACAGCATTTACTTGCGTCATTCCATATATTTTAGCGCAATTTCTTATAAGATTATTAATATTTATTGCATTTTTTATATTTTGATTTTCATTTTTGCAGTTTTTTATTCGCGCATAAAAATTATCAGGCTCGTTATTAATACAGTTAATATCTTGTTTTAAAAATTTATTCAACACGCAATAAGTATTGCCAAAAATCACATATTTTAAAATATTTTTACAATAAAAAGAGTCTGGTAATTCCACCAGACCTAAAATATTAAATGATTATCGCACTTAATTTAAACAAACTTATTGGGGTTAATTTTTTCTCCATAAAACCCAATTTATCAGATTTAAAAGACTTTTTATTTCTGCATTATTTTATGATAAAGGTTTTTAAAATCATAAACACTTAATTCCTCCGCACGCGCATTTGGATTAAGCCCAGCCTCTTCTAAGATAAACCCTATCTGTTTTTTTGAAAGGCCAGTATACATCGAAAGGTTATTAGATAAGGTTTTTCTTTTAGCCATAAAGCAGCCGCGAATAAACTCTATAAATATTTTATCAATCTTGCTATCATTAAATTCAAGTTTTAAAACCGCGCTGTCTACCTCGGGCGACGGAATAAAACAAGTTCTTGGTACAACGCGGGTTATTTTAATTTTTGCAATCGCCTGACAAATAACGCTCATCGCGCCATAATCACTTGTCCCGTTTTTAGCGCTAAGCCGCTCCGCAACCTCTTTTTGAACCATAATAGTCATGGTTTTTGGCCTTATATCAAAAAACTTTTGAATAATGGCAGTTGTTATATAATAAGGCAAATTGGCCACAACCGAAAATTCATTCCCATTAGTAACCTCACCAACATCCGCATTCATAAAATCTTCAAACCTAACAGATAGATTGCCAAACTCATTTTCAAGCGGAAGCAAAAACTTTTCAAGGTCTCTGTCTATTTCGAAACTTACAACCCGTTTGGCGCGCTTGCAAATCTCACGAGTAAGCGTTCCTGCCCCCGCCCCAATTTCAATAACAAAATCATTTTCGCCGATGCCCGAGTCGTCAACAATCGCCTTTAATAAATTAACATCGGTTATAAAATTCTGCCCATACTTTTTCTTAAAATTGTGTTCCATTATTTTATTTCCTTAATATTGAAATTCTATTTTTAATTTTCTATTTTTATACTAATATTTACCCATTATGTACTTTATTAAAAATCGCAATTTTAGCGCCAGTTTGTCATATTTTTGCCAAAATTTTGCAACCGCGTGTCAATTTTGCGTTTTTTGAATATATTTTTTATCATTGCCAAACACTATTATTAGCCTTAAAACACAAGGCAACAAAAGTCTTTCACGAAAGACAATTCGCCCCATCGTGGGGCTTTTTGTTTATATTCTATAAAATAATTTAGTATTTTCTTCAATCTGTTTAGCAAGAGTGTCAAAATCTTCGCCGCGCACTTCTGCCAAATTTTTAGCAACAAGTTTAACATTAATTGGTGTATTTTTTTGCCCTCTTAGTGGAACAGGCGAAAGAAACGGGCTGTCAGTTTCTATCAATATCCTATCTGCTGGCACCGCTTTTAAAATTTTTTTATCATAACTTTTAAACGTGCTGTTGCCCGCAAAAGAAATAAACGCACCCAATTCAATAAATGGTCTAACCCATTCAAACGCCTCGCTGAAACAATGCAAAACAAACCCGTTTTTTAATTTCCCAATATTTGATTTTAAAATCTCAAACATCTCGGGTGCTGCATTCCTGCAATGAATGCAAATAGGCAGATTGTGTTTATCTGCCAACTCGATTTGACGCACAAACATTTCTTTCTGCACCTGCTCAGTTTCGCGCGTCCAATAAAAATCAAGACCAGCCTCACCAATCGCCACAACCTTTTTATTGTTTAAAAGCGCTTCAATCTTAGCGATGTCACCGTCATTAAACTCGGCCGCGTATTCAGGCTGAAACCCAACCGCGCAAAAAATCTTTTCGTTTTTCTCTGCGATTTTAACAGCCGCTTCGCTTGACCCCGCGTCACACCCAAGCGTCACAACCGCCGTCATTTCCTCATCATTATTTAGCGTATTTAAAAAGTCATCCAGCCCTTCAACCTCGTCAAGATGGCAATGCGAATCAATAAACATACTTTCCTTTCCCTAACCGATTTTACCACACCTTAACATAAAACGCAATTGTTTCAAATAAAATTTAAATATGAACAGAGTTTGGTTATTTCTTTTGATAGCAAGTATCGGCGTTTTGCTTTTTATTGACCCTAACGCCGTGATGACGGGGATGCTTGGCGCAAGCAACAAAGCCCTGACCTTATCGTTTGAACTTTGCACCGTTTACGCTGTGTGGGTCGGCATTTTTACTATCCTTGAACAAACGGGCATAACTAAATTTTTCAGCAAAATTTTGAACCCCGTTATTAATTTAATTTTTGGTAAAAACACGCTCAGCGACGAAAGCAAACGCCTCGTTTCGATGAACATAAGCGCCAATATGCTTGGGATGAATGGCGCCGCAACCCCGCTTGGCATCAAGGCCATCGCCTCTATGGGCAAAAACAACACGCGCGCCACCTTTCCGATGGTTATGCTTGTTGCTATCTCGTGCACCAGTCTTCAACTTTTGCCCACATCAATTATGGGGCTTATGACGGCGGCAGGCAGCAAAAACGCGTCAAGCATAATCCTGCCATCAATCCTTGCAAGTTTTCTTTCAACCGCGATCGCCATCATTTTGGTGCGCATCGTTTACGCTTTCAAAAACAAAAAGGACAAGGACAAAAGCTGATGGCAATCTATATAGTACCCGCGGGCATACTCATTTTGTGCGTAGTGTGCCTTATCAAAAACATCAATGCATACTCGTGTTTCGTTTCGGGCGCAAGCGAAGCCGTTGACCTGTGCATAAAAACCTTTCCACTATTGGTTGCAATTTTCTGCGCTGTTGAGCTGTTTAAAATCAGCGGGCTATCCGACCTATTTGCACGCGTCCTTTCACCAGTTTTCACAATTTTTGGAATTCCCAAAGAGCTTGTCAACTTTCTTACTTTGCGCCCGTTTACCGGCTCTGGATCGGTTGCGATGCTTAGCGACCTTTTTGCCACCTACGGCCCCGATAGTTACGTTGCCCGTTGCGCCAGCGTTATTATGAGTTGCTCTGAAACAGTCTTTTATATAACCGCACTATATTTTAGCCAAACCAAGGTAAAAAAATTAGGGGTTACCATCCCAATCGCCCTCCTCAGTTGCTTCATAGGAAGTATTATCGCCTGCATTATCTGCAAAATTATGTAAAACAAAAAATCAAAAACTTACACAAGCGAAATTTTTTCAAAGCACAAACATTGCTAAATTTTATTACTTTTTCGGCGTCAGCAATTTCATTTTGCAATTATTTAATCGTTTTATATTTATTCAATATTGTCTTGATGGGTTTTATCGCAATTTTTATATTAAATTTTAAAATTTTGCCATAATTTTTGCATCTTTATATCTATTTTGCGTTTTTTTTGCGCGGCCATTTTAATTAATTTTTATTAATTCTCACAAAAAAATAAGGCTGTATTCCATGTAAATTTTCTTAAAATACAGGCCTTTAATTGATATAAATTGTTGGTTTGGTTTCGGTTAGACCTAACCTTCCTTTTATTGCCTTACACATAAAAATGTGAGGCGTTTTTTGTTTATTGACCGAAATTGGAACAACGCATTCAATACCAAACCCATTACGCGCAAGGCAAAGTTTGATTTCGTCGATACGCGCGAAATTGTGAACAAGATAAAACGTGCCATCGGTTTTTAAAATCTTTGCTGCACCCTTTATGATTTCGTCAATCGTTATCTCCGTTTCAAAGCGGGCAAGGCGCGACTCTGCGTTTGCGGGAAGCTTGCCACTGCCAACTTTATAGTAAGGCGGATTAACAAAAATCAAATCTACCGGCGCTGCGTTAAACTCACTGCAAAATTTTTGAACCGA
>USTX01000017.1 GCA_900557655.1 uncultured Eubacteriales bacterium | reverse complement strand
AGTAAACGAAAATGGCGCACGAAAAACAACGCACAATATTTGTTCGTTAAAATTGTTGGTCTTAAAGGTACCAAGTTCAAGTTTGCGCGCTTCAAACTCGCTTGGTTTTTTGTTTTTTATGCTAACAAAAACCTTGTCTGCGATGGTTACGGCGTCGTCCCCTGAAAGCCTTACTATACAAATCGCCCCAACACCCAGCGGGGTAGAGAGGGCAACTATTGTGTTATTTTTCGAATCTAACATACGCTTATTATACAACAATTGCGAAAAAATGCAATAACTTTTAATAATTTCTGCGTGTTTACATTTCACGCTGCCCCAAAAGATTGACAAAATTTGCGCAACACAATATAATATAGTTAGAAACATTAATTTTCTAGGGAGGGGCTTATGGCAGAAGAAAAAAATTCAGGGATGAAGCTTGCGCTTGACTGGCTTGGCGGCATCTGCGCGTTTTTGACGGTTGTTGTTTATGTTTTGCTTATAATTCACACTAAATGGGCGTTTTTGCCTGACAGTATGTATAACATTTTGATGGTTTGCAAAACGTGGGCGCCGCTTGTTGTTGTTGCTATCACTGGGCTTGAATTTACAAGCAACCGCAACATTGTGTTTAAAATTTTGTTCTTAGTTTTGTGCGCAGTAGTTGTTTTATCTATGTTTTTCCCAGAGACGTGGGAACAAATCGTTGGTATTGTCAACAAAAAATAATTTAACTAAGCCGAATGTATTTAAATAATTATTAAAAAAAGACCTTTCAAAATGGGCAATCCCCAAGTTGAAGGGTCTTTTTATAAGTCAATTTAGTTGGTCAAATTAGGTTAAATTAATAGTTAGTTGAATTAAGTTAAATTAATCGTTGTCGGCGCGAGTAGAAGTGCTGTCTTCTTGCGCTTGTGCGTCAGTCTTAGTGTCAGCCTTTTTGTGATTATTAAGTTTTAGCTTGATTACAACAAAACGGTTAGGTTCGTTCCCTTGGCTTTCGGTTTCAACCTTGCTGTTGTCGGCCAAAGTTGCGTGAATTATACGACGCTCATAACTTGTCATCGGTTCAAGTTTAACATTATGGTTCTCGCGGATTGCTTTGCTTGCCATCTTTTTAGCAAGGATAACAAGAGTGGCTTCGCGGCGGGCGCGATAATTATCACTGTCAACGCTGATGCGCTTGTATTCTGCGTGCGCCTTGCCTTTGTTATAAATTTGATTGATTAAATATCCGATTGATTCCAAGCAGTCACCATGTTTACCGATAGCAAGGGCAGCGTCTCGCCCCGTGATGTTGCATGAAAAACCTTCTTCGGTTTCTTCAACAAACACGTCAACATTAAGCCCCATTTTTTTGGTAAGTTCCTCAGCGATAGCAAGCACTTTGCCTTCCTCTTCGCTGGTTTGGTTAAGACTTAGCCTTACGCGCGCTTTGTTAAAAAGCCCAGCCTCTTCTAAGATGGTGATTTTAACTTGGTCACGCGTGGTGTTAAGTTTGTAAAGCCCAAGTTCGATGGCTTGGTCAACGGTTTTGCCCTGAGTTTCGATTGATTTCATTTGCGTTCTCCTATTTCTTCTTCTTGCTTTCTATTTTAGCCAAATACTCGGCAACTTCCAACTGTTTTTTAGCAGTTAATTTATTTACTATCACATTTATAAGCGCGCCAAGCCCGATGCTTACGATGCTTTGCGTTACAACATAAATACCAAACGCCGCTGACGAGGTGATAACAAATATAACCATCATCACTGGAAGTAAGAATTTCATCCATTTCATACTGCCCGCCATTTGCGCGGTAGGGGAGGTTTGAGTTTCAGGCTCGCTTGATTTGATAAACTGATTTTGCTTAGGTTTTTTAGGCGCTTTTTCTCTTTTAAGTTTGTTGCCAAGCTCTGCAACAAGGCTTGACAGATAGGTAACAACCGCCGCCAAAACTGCAAGGATATAATAGCCGTTCCAGCCATTTTCTTGCGTGTGCACTACTTGCGTTACGTCGTTATAGTGCGCTTCATTGATATCTTTAACAGTATTAACGTAATTGTTTTTAACGCCGCTGCTAAAAAGCCCGCCAGCGCCATTTGCCATATCTTTAAGGCCTTTATAAGTAGGCAGGGCATTCGCGTGGCCATCTTTAACCCAAATGTTGGTTATCCAAAGCCAGCTTTCTTTGCAGTCATTCCATGCTTTTTTTACGGCCGCCTTGACCTCGTTGCTGTTTTTAACCATTTCTTTAACATTTTTTTCAGCGGCAGAGATAAGGTCAATCTCAGTTTGGGTTGCACTTTCAGCGGTATAATTTTTTGACGCGTCATACGTTAAGCCGTTTTCAGTAAATAACCTTGTTGCCTCTTCGTCAAAAAGATGGTCGTGGTTAGCGTCATAATAGGTTGTGTACGCCGTTGTATATGCTGCGTCAAGCGTTTGATATTGCTTAATAGCCTGATACGCTGAAACCTCTTTTAATGATGTAAAGATAGACAAAAACACCAAAAGCGTTACAACAAGGTTGGCAAGCATAACAAGGCACGACGACCAAATGTTAAAGCCCTCTTTTTTATAAAGTGCTTGCTGCTGCATTTGAAAAGCCTGCTGGTCATTTTTATATTTCTTTTGAAGCTTTTCAAGTTGTGGCGCACACTTTTGTTGCACAAGCGTGCTTTTTTTGGTTGACCACTTAATAAAAAAGTCAAGTATTGATAAAACGCCCTTGATTAAAAGCGTAAACAAAATAATCGTCCACGCAAAAGAGCCAACACTCGACTGTATCCAGTTAATAATTTTAACCCAAAGTCCGCCTGGCGCGGTAAGGGCAGTAAGCATTACATTACCCACTTATAGTCTCCTTTAAGATTGTATGGCACGCTGTCAAGCCCGCCCTTGGTTTTTGGATTGCACCTAAACACGCGCTTTATACCAAGCCAAACGCCTTTGAAAAATCCAAAAGACGAGATGGCCTCAACGGTATAAACCGCGCATGAGGGCGTAAACCTGCAAACATGTGGCAGCATGGGCGATATGCAATAGATATAAACCCAAACCGCGCCGCTTGCCATCATCTTTGGTATGCGCGTGATGAATTTAATAAGGCTAATCACGCCACAGCCCCGCTTTTGTTAGACAAAAATTAAGGTCTTTTTCAATCTCCGCAAAAGTTGCGTCAGTGATATTTGACCTTGCGATAACAATAAGGTTAAAGTTAGGCTTAATGCGTTCAAGGTTAGGCGAAAGGGCTGCGCGAATTCTGCGTTTGATGCGATTGCGCATAAAAGCTTTGCCAACCTTTTTTGTTACCGATAAACCAATTTTAACGCACTTATTCTTACTTTTTGTGTAACAAATTAAAAGGTGCTTAGCACCCTGTGTTTGCCCACTTTTATAAGTGTAGTTAAATTGATATTTTTTCTTTAACCTATATTGTTGTTTAAGCATTACGCAGCTAGTCTTGCTCTGCCTTTATTTCTTCTTCTTGCAAGAACGTTGCGGCCGCCTTTTGTTTTCATTCTGGCGCGGAAGCCGTGAACTTTTGTGCGATGAGCTTTTTTAGGTTGATAAGTTCTTTTCATGATAATCTCCAATTTAAGTAATTCTGTTTTTCACAGTGAATTAATTATAAATTAAATTACAAACTTTGTCAATAAAAACTTGAAATAAAAAACCCCAAGGCCGTTCCCTTAGGGCAAAAATTATCTTTTAATAAGTTTTGTTATGGCGTCAAACTCGTCCGCCGTTAAACTTTTTACGAATTTAAGTTGCTGTTGGTCTTTTTCAAAACTTGCAAGGTCGGGATAAAAGAACTCGTAGGTTGAAACCTCTAAAACTTCAAGAATTTCAAGCAGCATATCAACGCTAAGGGTAATCGACCCGTTTTGAATGCGATAGAAATAGGTTTTAGAGTGCCCCAAAATCATACCAAGTTCATAGGCGCTTATGCCTTTGCGCTGCCTGAAATACCCAATACGCTGCAATATTTCATTTTTTGTAAGATTAAAATACTTCATATAATACCCTAAAATAATTTTACAATAACTAAAATTTATGATATTATCGAAATAGGTGTAATAATTACATAATTATATCTTATTATGTAATATTTTATATCATAATTGGTAAAAACTTGTTAATAATATGTAGGAGTTGTAATAATGAGATGTTTAAACTGCTTAGTGGTTGCTCATAATTTAAACAAAGTTATAAATAGTCCTAAATTTGTTGAAACTGTAAAGAATAATAAAAATAAAAAACTTAAAGTGAATCTTATTGTTAAGAAACAAGACGATATACAACCATTAATCAATTATTTAAAATCTCAGCAAGTATGGTTTTGTTTGACATTTTTTGAACAGGAATATTTGCCGCTATTTAATAACATTAAAAGTGTTGTAGATACTGAATTTTGTGATTTAACAGATAATACGATAGAATATATAGAATTAATTAAATTGCTTTATTGCGATATGATTATAATTGAAAATAATTATAATTTTAACCGTTTACTTGTAGATGTTGCTGACGTGTTAAAGAAGGAAATAATTTTATGCAATTAAAAAAATACTCCCGATTGGAAGTATTTTTGTTTGTTGGTTATTTTGAAGCAGTTTTGCTGACTTTGATTAGGCAGGCGTTGGCAAACTTTTTGTTGCCTTTGATTGAATGGCTGAAAAGTAGAGCAAAGATACCCGCGCCTAAAAGCAAGATTGAAAAACTTGATACAATATAGGTTGTTAAGTTAATGTTTGTGTTTGAAAGGTATTTGATAAACACAATAACAACCTCAAAACAAACTGAAAGGGTGGTGCTTATTGAAAAAAGCATAAAGCCCGTAAAGCCAAGTTTGTTTTTTAAAAGCCCGTCGTCATTTTTTAAACAGTTATAATAGATTGAAATTGAAAGGATGCTTACAAGCACGCTAAGCGCTGCGTAAAAAATCATCGTAAGATAAATATTTTCATAAAAGCCAAGGATGTAAAAGATGTTTACGAAGATAAAGAAGCAGGTAATAAAGGTACAAGAAATCCAAACGGGCACGTCAAGTTTTTTGCGGTTTTCGATAAACAGCGCAAGAGTGTAAAGCCCAAGGCAAACGATGATGCCAACGATGGCCCAGATAAAGTTGAAGCTATTAGGCGTTTTGATGTTAAACACGCCAAAAATTGAAAGCATTAAAAACACGAAATAAAGGCCAGATAAACTTAAGGCGCTTATTAAAAAGATGTTTTTTGTTTTCATAATTTACCCCACAATCCTTACTGGTAAAATCAAATATAGGTATTCACTGTTTTCGCTTTTGGTTATCGTGCATGGCGCGATAGGCGAGGTGAAGTTGATTTTGATAAAATCGTCTTCAATATTTCTTAGGCAATCGCTTACATAGCGCGCGTTAAAGGCGATTGAAAGGTCACGCCCTTCAAGGCTTATCGTTATGTTTTCAGTAACGTTACCGATATCGCTTTGGCTTGTGATGGTTAAAAGTTTGTCACGAATTTCAAACTTAACAAGATTATTTTTGTCCATCTTAGCAAGCAGGCTGGCGCGCTCTAAGCCGTCTTCAAGTTGCTTTTTGTTGATGGTAATCGTGCTGGTTGTGTTGCTTGGAATAACTTGGCGATAGTTAATAAAGTCTCCATCAAGCAGCCTTGTTACAACCTTTGTTGACCCAAGGCTTATCATAAGATAATTCTTTTGGATGAAAATCTCAATGTCTTCATCATTGTCTTCCAAAAGTTTGCTTATTTCGTTAAGGCTGCGGGCAGGCACGATAAAACTGAAATCGGCCGATGTTGATTTAATCTGTTTATGAACAAGCGCAAGCCTAAATCCGTCAAGAGCAACACTTGTCATCTCGCCGCCAGCAATTTCAAAAAGGCAACCTTT
Source organism: uncultured Eubacteriales bacterium (assembly GCA_900557655.1). Classification (GTDB taxonomy): domain Bacteria; phylum Bacillota; class Clostridia; order Christensenellales; family UBA1242; genus UMGS2070. The sequence goes on along the minus strand of USTX01000017.1, from coordinate 3,429 downwards.
TAAGATAGGGCGTGCGTCATCAATAGCAACACTGAAAATCGTTTTGTTAATAAGGTCACGCAAGTCGTTTTGCATGATGATGATTTTTTCAGGGTTGTCAAGCGTTTTGATAGTAGGGAATTCTTGCTCGTTTAGGCATTGCAAAAAGCCCTCACTGTCAGTATATTTGATTTTTAAAAGTTTTTTCTCAGTTAGGCTTAACTCAATTTGCTCATTGCTTAACTTTTTAACAAACTCAGCAAAAAACTTGCCCGGAATCACAACCTCGCCCTCGATTTTAACGTCAGCAGGGATGGTTTTTTCAATGGTTATTTCATTGTCAGTAGCGGTAAGCGTAAGGCTGTCATCGCATGCCTTTAACTTGATGCCCTCTAAGATTGGATTGGTTGTTTTGCTTGCAGAAGCCTTAATAACTTTTAAAACGGCTTCACTTAAATCAAGACCTTCACATATAAGTTTCATTTTCGTTCTCCTTATTTACACTTAATCATTTGTTTCATATCGTTAATTTGCACGGCCAGTTTTGGTGACTTTTTAATGTCTTCGGCGACCTTGTTTTTAGCGTATATTACCGTTGCGTGATCTTTTCCAAAAATACTGCCGATACTTGCAAGAGGCATATTGATAAACTCGGCGATAAGAAACATCGCTATCTGGCGCGCCTCGGCAATTTCTTTGGTTCGTTTCCTTGCAAGTAACTCTTCCTTTTTAAGGTTATAATACTTGCAAACAACGTCTAAGATATTGCCCGCGTCTACCGTTTCTTCGGTTTGAATAAGATAGTTTTTTAACGCCTCCCGCGCGGTGTCCATCGTGACCCTTGGCTGACCCAAAAGCCCAGCGTAAAACACCGCCCTTGCAAGCATACCCTCCATCTCGCGGATATTGGTTTTAACCGCATCAGCGATGTATGAAATTACCTCAGGGTCAACGTTATACCTTTCAAGGCTGGCCTTTTTGTTTAAAATCGCGATACGCGTTTCAATGTCTGGCAGGCCTATGTCTGCAATTAAGCCCCATTCAAAACGGCTGCGCAACCTTTCTTCAAGCGGGTTAATCTCTTTTGGAGGCTTATCACTTGAAATAACAATCTGTTTGCCATTTTGGTTAAGTTCGTTAAAAGTGTGAAAAAATTCTTCTTGAACGCTGTTTTTGTTAATAATAAACTGAACGTCATCAACAATCAAAACGTCAGCATTGCGGTATTTCGTCCTAAACTCGCTTTTGGCGCTGTTGCTTCCTTTTTGGATGCTTTCAATTAGGTCATTGGTAAACTTTTCGATGGTAACATAAACCACGTTAAGGTCAGGGTGTTGCTCGGTAATCGCATTGCCAATCGCGTGCAAAAGGTGAGTTTTTCCAAGTCCAACGCCGCCATAGATAAACAGTGGGTTATAACTGCCCCCAGGGTTGGTTGCCACCGCCTTAGCAGCCGCTGCAACAAACTGGTTGTTGCCCCCAATAACGTAATTGTCAAACGTATACTTGGGGTTAAATGAAAAACTGGTTTGCTTTTCAGGCTGCTTAGCCATTCGTGCTGGGCGCTTTTCAATCTCGGTTACCGTTTGAGGCTTATCGCCCTCATCGCGCACTACAAGTTCAAGCTTGGTGACGGTGGGAACAAGGTCTTTTATCGCCCTAAGAATACTGTCATAATAGGTCTGGTTTTTTAAAATGATGTTTTTGCCCGAGGTTGAACTTGCACACAAACAAAGCGTGTCATCAATAATGTCAACGGGCTCTAAGGTTTTAATCCAAACGTCAAAAGAAATGGCAGTTATGTCTTTGGCGATTGAAAGTTTGGCCTCTTCCCAAATATCATTAACGCTTTTCTTTTTTGATGCGGGGATAATTAAATCGTCAAATCCGTCCATAGCCACTTCTCCTTTTTATCTTTATCTCATTATAGACTAGATTTGTTAAAAAAACAAGTTAAAAAACGCAAATTTCTAGACACTTTTTTGATTTTTTGTTACAATACCATTAAATAAAGCACAAAGAAGGCCACCGGAATGAATGTTGTAAACCTTAAACTTAAAAACTTTCGAAACTATCAGTCTGCCGAGGTTAATTTTTCGCGCGGGATAAATCTTATCTCGGGGCTGAATGGTCAGGGCAAAACTAACCTCGTTGAGGCCATCGTTGTTGCAAGCCGAACCAAATCGCCGCGCACTCATAACGACAAAGATATGATTCTTTCGGGCGCGGATGGGGCACAGGTTAACCTTGTTGTTAATAAAAACGAGGGTGACGTGCTTATAGATTTTTATATAAACAAAACCGAAGAGAAAAGTTTTGTTATTAACAACAACCCCGTTTCGCGCGTGGGGCAGGTGTTTGGCAACCTTGTTTGCGTGTATTTCAGCCCGCAAGAACTTAAAATCGTAAGCGGCGCGCCAAGTGACCGCAGAGATTTTTTAGACGACGATATTTCAATGCTAAGCGAAAGTTATTATAACCTTTGTTTGCGGTATGAAAAGGTGCTTGCCCAGCGCAACAAACTTTTAAAAACCGAGCGCGACCCCGCAAAGATTATTGACACAATTGGTGTTTGGGATGAGCAACTTACGTCCATTGCCGCGGCTATTGTTAAAACGCGCAAAAGTTTTGTAAATAAACTGTCGCCGATGGCAAACAAGTTTTTAAACGATTTAAGTGCCAATAAAGAAGATCTTAAACTTAGTTATGTTGGTGTTAAAGGCGAAACGCGTGACGAGATTAAAAAGAATCTTTTGCGTGCGCTTGACGAGGGGCTAAGCCGTGATATGGAACTTGGTTATACTGGGGTTGGGCCGCACCGTGACGACCTTAAAATTGAGCTAAACGGGGCAGACGCGCGCGTGTTTTCAAGCCAGGGTCAATCGCGCAGCATAGCCCTTGCGCTTAAACTGGCCGAGATGAAGATTATGGAAGAGGAACTTGGCGAAAAGCCCGTTGTTATCTTAGACGACGTGTTTTCAGAACTTGACACCCGCCGCCAGCGCAAACTGTTTGAAGCGGTTGAAGATGCCCAAGCAATCTTTACAGGCACTTCGTTTAAGTTTAAACCCAAAGACACAAAATTTGTCCAACTGAAAGTAAAAAACGGCACGGTGGCGGAAGGGGAGAAAGTAAAAGGTAAAAGTTGAAAGTTGAAATCTTAAACTTTATGATTTGATACAATATAATTTATATAATAATAGAAAAATTACTTATAATGAATTATATGAATATAAAATTGATAGAATTACTAAAGATGATTTAAGTGTTTTTAATGGAGATGATAAAAAATGAAAAAACAAGAATTACAAAAAAGTTTATAACGGTAAGGTTATCGGGGAAAACAAGGGTTTAGTAAATATTTAAACTAAATAAAAGGTAAGTATTATGAAAAGAATTGTATCAAGTTTATTAATAATGATGTTGATGTTAGGGGGATTATTACCAGCT
>USTX01000016.1 GCA_900557655.1 uncultured Eubacteriales bacterium | reverse complement strand
GGTTTAACACCACCGCCGTCGCCGCCTTCGCGCCATTAGTTAGGTAACAGTTTTGCATAATCTCTTCAACGGCCTTTTGAATTTGAAAATCAATAGTAAGCGTCAAATTAAGCCCGTCGATGGGGTCAATGTAATAGGTAGACGAGTTGTCAAGTGTTTTGCCCTTGATGTCACTTTCAACAAGGCTGACCCCCGCCACCCCTTTAAGATACTTGTTATAAAACGCTTCAAGCCCCGCCTGTCCGTCGCCGTCGGCATTAACAAAGCCTAATACTTGGGTTAAAAGATCGTCGTAAGCATAATTGCGCGTGCTGGTTTGGCTGAAAAAAATTCCGTCGGCGTAATCGTTTAAAATAGCCTGCATCTGCGCTTGGCTTATGTTATTTGTGATACGCACCTCGCTTAGACCACGCTTGGTCACTTTCTCACGCAGTTTCTCGCGGTCAAGTTCGCAGACCCTTGCAAGGACGCCCACAACGGCGTCAACATCTTTGACGTCATTTGGCCGCACGTACACGTCATAGGTCGTTACGCTGCTGGCTAAAACAACGCCGTTTCGATCAGTAATAGTGCCGCGAATGGCCTTGGTTGGCAAATCGCGCAGCCACTGGCTCATCGCGCGCGCCTGCAAAGACCTTCCGCAAACAACTTGCAAGTAGAAAAGCCGCCCAACCAAAAGCGCCAAAAAAAAGATTACCAGCACAATTAGTGCAAGTAATCTCTTTCGTAAACTAAATGATGTGTATTTTACGTCCACACGGATTGCTCCTAATTTAAATTAGAACAAACCGCTTAAAAACTCACAAAGCTTATCAAACCAGTTGGTTGGCGCCTCTACATCGGTGGGCAAAGTGTATTCAGGCATATCAATAGTAAAAGTGTTGCTGCTGTTGCTGTCAACAAAATCGCTGCCAACTGAGTCACGGATATATTGGTCTGTTCCTAACTCATTATACTCAACCTTAAGGCTGTTTATGACGCGAGTTTGGCTTGCAACCTCGGCTTGTTTTGACGCAATAAGCGCCGCTCCACTTGAAATGCTGACCGCGTTATAGATAGCAAACGCAATTAGCAGCGCAACAACCACACTATAAACGCTAAGCATTATTTTAAGCCTTGGGCTTAGTGCGCGTTTGGTTTGAGTTATTCCCTCGGCGGGTGCTGTGCGCGCAATTGTGTGCATTGGTTGTTTAACTGACGTAAACTCTTGCTGATCTTCATATTTTTCAGGTTCAGCAGTGCCCGTGTACTCTTTTTCTATCTCAAAGGCGGGCTCAGTGTCAGTTGTTGTGGTTGAAAAAGAATTTGTGTAACTTGGTGACGAAAATGAAGGCGAGCTGTAATCGTCTTCGTCGTCAAAACTTTGTTGCACATATGGATTAGTAAAGCTGTAAGTAGGTGTTTTTGTGCGCGTTGTTTGTGTTACCATTTCTTTCCCTCCTTTGGGTAACTTCACCCAAATTTATCTTACTGAAAAACTCAAATCGTTTTATCCGTTTTGTTTTATCTTGTATTTTTATCCTTTCTCATTTTGTTTTATTTTATCTTTTCAATAACGCGGAGTTTTGCGCAAGTGCTTCGTGAATTTTCCCGTTGTTCACTGCTGCTTGCGGTTATCGGTTTAGAGTTTATTAAGGTTACGCGTGCGTTTTCCCCTCCGCATACGCAAACCGGAAACTCGGGCGGGCACGTACAGTTTGTTGCAAGGCTTTTAAAAGTTTGCTTAACAATTCTGTCTTCAAGGCTGTGAAAGGTTAAAATCGCAAGCCTTCCGCCAACTTTAAGCATATCAACCGCGTCTAAAATCGTTTGTTTGATAATGCTCAGTTCGCCGTTTACCTCTATTCGTATTGCTTGAAAGGTGCGCTGAACATTGCTTGAACCATCATTGCCTTTATACCTAGGAACGGCCTTTAAGATGATTTCTTTCAGTTCTTGCGTTGTTTTGATTGGTTTTTCCTTTCGCGCAAGTTCGATATGGCGAGATATCGTTGAGGCAAAGCGCTCCTCGCCATAGTCACTTATGATTTGTTTAAGTTGTGCGGCGCTGTAAGTGTTAACAACCACCTCGGCACTAAGCGCATTGTCTTGATTCATACGCATATCAAGGGGGCCGTCAAACCTGAATGAAAAGCCGCGTTCGGGGTTATCTAGTTGGTAACTTGAAACCCCAAGGTCGATTAAAATCCCGTCAACCTCGCTTATGCCACGCGCCAAAAGTTCGTTTTTAAAGTTTGAAAAATTGCTGTGGATAAGAGTGAACCGAGATTTGTTAAATTGTTTTGTTAGTCGTGTGCTGCTGGCACTTAAAGCCTCAGCATCTTGGTCAAACCCAAACAGATGTGAGTTTTTGGTGCGGGCTAAAATCTCGCTACTGTGCCCCGCGCCGCCGATGGTCAGGTCAACGTAAACGCCGCCGTCTTTAAGGTTAAGACCATTAAGGCACTCGTCAAGCATAACAGGTTTATGAGAAAATTCCATTAAACGCCCAGCCTTGCAAGCTCGGCAACTGCGTCGTCAAAATTAGCGCCAGTGCTGTAATCGTTCCAAACCTCTTCTGCCCAAATCTCAACGCGGTTGCCAACGCCGATAAAAACTATCTTTTTATCAATCTTAGCAAACTCACGCAGCTCAACAGGTATCAAAATTCGACCTTGCCCGTCTTCTTCCGTCTCAAACGCCGAACTCATCAAAAGCCTAAGCGGCCTTTGCGCCTCAGCATCAAACATCGAAAGCCCGCGCGCCTTAGCAATAATGTCTTCATCAAATATGGTCTTAGAAAAGGCGAACAGACAACCGTTGTTGCCCTTGGTTACAACAAAACCCTCGCCCAGTTCGGCTTTAAGCTTGGTTGGAACCCGCATACGCTTTTTTTCATCGATACTGTGTCTAAACGTCCCGATGAGCATACACTTACACCTCTCCTTTTTAATTTCACACATAGTATATCTAACCCTCATTTTAAAAGCAACCACTTTTGACCACTTTTTTAACAAAGTTACTAACAGCTGTTGAAAAGTTTTTGCCACGACCCTCTGTTTTGCTAGGTTTTTTCTAAGATTGTGCGCGATAAAAAATGGTGGTCACCCACCACTACTAAACAGATGTTTTGGACACTTTTACCCAAAACTTTTTATATAAAGATAAGCCAAATAAAACCAAAAGCAAGAAACAATCTCTTGACTTATGCAACTTTTCACGTTTTTCCGTAAACGCTTTGGGGTGGCGTTATTTCGCGGAGGCCTCCTCGCTTTCGGCTTGGTTTTCCAGTTTTTGTTGCATATATTTGATAAAATCGGCGCTGATACCGCGTTTGCGTTTTGCCTCTGCGCCAAACTTAGCGCCCTCGTGAGAATCATCGCCGTTTTTGGCAGCCAGTTCAATCTCGCTTATAAAGTCGCAAAGATGGTCTCTGTTTTTAAGGTATGCTTGGGTGTTTTTGCTAGACGATGCGAACTCTTGCACCTCGTCAAGACAATTATCCCAATCCTCGTTTTCAAGAATGCACGAAAATCTTGCAGCATTGCCAATAGCGCGGTCGTCTGCCCCGCTGTTTTGGGTAAGCATTGCAAGGCAATATTTAACATTCATTTTAGGAGTGGCGGAAAATAGTGCGCTATAAATCTTTTTAACTTTTTCCGTCCCGCCAAACACGCGGTTAGCTGCACGTTCGCTTAACAAAAAGTTTTGATAGTCTTCATAAAGTTGAGTAAACGTTTTTGGCATACCATATTCGTTATACACCAGCCTAAGGGTTGGATATTTGTAAAACACGTCTTCAAGGCGGCTGTCAAACTCATAAGTCTCGCGCGCGAAATCGCCTTTCAAAACCGACGCACTGTCATAGTTATTCAGCGCGTCAAGGTCGCCGCCAAGCGCTTCGGCCAACTTAACAAGCCCCTGAACGCCCCACACGTCAAGGTCAATCAGTTTAAGGTTAGGCGCAACCGAGGCAAGTTTTTCAATAATCTGGTCAAGCACGTGTGGCCGTTCTTTAAGCTCTTTAAGCAGGCGCGTCAATTCAATGTCAAACGGGTCAATAATGTTAATTTCGGCCTTGCTTGCGCGCGGAAGGAAGGTCTTAATAGTATCTTTGGCGCCCATAAACCCAATTGCATTTGCCTCTTTTTCCGCAGCAAAAGAATCGTGATGAAACCTGTATTGCCTTTTTCCCTCTTTGGTATTATCTTTAAGAAAGTTGTCTTCACAAAGCCATTCGATGCTTGGGTCATACTTACGCTCAGGCTGGTCACGATTATCATAAACATACTTTTCAAATCGCGCGGTGCGGGTATGCTGACGTATGTGTTCAAGTTCGTGATAAATGGTGCGCCCAATACTGCCAAGCCACTTAGCAAGTTCGCTGCGGTTAGCAATCGTGCAGTTGAAATATCCATCTGCGCCATTGCCGTCCGTATTAAACGCAATGGCCTCTTGCTGCACGCCATCATCGTTTTGATAGGATATCGCCGTGGCAAGAATGCGTGGGTCAGTTTCACGCGTAACAAGGTCAACGTCAAGACCCTGTTCGGCCGCAACAATCTTGGCATACGTCAAAACAAACATTCGCTTGTCAAAGTCAAAATCGCCAAACTTTAAAACCTCTTTAATTTTTTGTTTAAGTTTTTGCTTACATTTTTCGCGCAGCTTAGGGTCAGACAGATCAAGTTCTTCAACAAAACGATGCCTTTTTACGGACAAAGATTGACTAATACTGTCAAAACAAGACCCATCTTCATCATATTCATAATTTGTCTTTTTTCGTCCGTTATCCATCCTTCACCACCAAATTAAATTTTATTTTATTATAGCGTTTGGTTTTGCACTGCTAATTACTATTTAACATCGTTACTTTTTACCTAGGTCATTTATTACTATTTCACGTAATTACTTTTGCCTAGGCCATTTATTACTATTTCACGTCGTCATAAATCAAAACGGGCGCGTGCCCCACTTGGTCAGTTGACGTTAAGTAATATTTGATGCCGTTTTTAACAAACACCTTGTCGCCGCGGCCATCTTTACCGTGAAGGTGCCCATACACCACCGCGTCCACCTTAAACTCTTCAAACAGGTCAGTAAATGCGCTGTCCTCTCGCCTACTGTTAAACGGAGGAAAGTGAAACATAACAATCACCCTGTCACCGTCCACACGCTTTTTTTGACAATCTTCAAGAGTCAGGCGCAGACGGATAACCTCGCGATCAAAAATCTTTTTGTCTTCTTCGGTATATGGCTTACCGACTTCTTTACTCGCCCAGCCGCGCGTCCCACAAATGATAACGTTGCCGATTTTAACGCTGTCATTTTGCAAAGCGATTACCGATGGCGGAAGAACTTCGCGCACCTTACTTATTGATTGCCACCAAAGTTCGTGGTTGCCCTTGATTATGATTTTCTTGCCCGGTAAAGACCCAAGATAATTCAAATCAACAATCGCGTCACTAAGTTTAAGCGCCCAGCTTATATCGCCCGAAACCAAAACAACATCGTCTGCGCTAACGCACGCGTTCCAGTTTTGTGTCAGTTTTGTTACATAGTCTGCCCAGCCATCGCCAAAAATGTCCATCGGCTTGTCACAACCAAACCCAAAATGCGGGTCAGACAGCGCCCAAATTTTCATACTTGCGCCCCTCCTTTTTTATTATACTATTATTAATTATATCATATTTAAAGTTGTTTTTCAATCGCCTTTTATTTGCACAAAACAGCATTTGTAGCCCATACTATTTTACGCCAAAAAACGCAAAATAAAGGACAGGGTTTAATTATTTGCCCAAAATTTGCGAAACGGAAGATAAAATTGCGTTTTTCCCAACGCCGGTTTGGGCACTAGTTACAATTATATTATCAACGCCAACTTTAAGGTCGCGCGCTAAAATTTGCTTACATTTTGGCAACTCGCTTTTCTTAATTTTGTCAACCTTGGTCGCAACGATAATAACAGGCACGTTAAAGTGAACCAGCCATTCAAGCATCTGTTTATCCTTTTCGCTTGGAGCATGGCGGATGTCAACCAAAAGAATGACAGCCTTTAACTGCTCGCTTGTGTGAAGATACTCTTCGATCATCGCTGCCCACTTATTCTGCTCATCAGTGCTAGCCTTTGCATAGCCATAACCAGGCAAGTCAACAAGCAAAAATTCATCGTCCGCTTGAAACAAATTTATAAGCCTTGTGCGGCCGGGAGTTGCCGACGTTTTTGCAAGTTTTTTATTGCCAGCAATCATATTTATAATGCTAGACTTGCCAACGTTACTGCGCCCAACAATGGCAATTTCGGGCAATTTTTCGCTATCGTTATACTGATTTATGTTTGAAAGCGATTTAACAAACCTTATATTTTTTATGTTCATTTTCTGCACTTTTCCTTACAAATTTTGAAATTTTGGCCAAATTTTTACATTTTTATGGCCATTTTGCACTTTTTTATATCATCAATAAGTGCCGCCGCACCGATGTTATATGCTCCATCGGCGTTGCTTATAAGATAATCACGCGTGCCTACGGTTGACTTAATTTCATCGCGGATGCCCACATTTCTTACAAGCGTGCCTAAGTTAAATCTTGCAACGCATTCACAAACAATGTCGCCAAGCCCGCCTATGATTGAATGCTCCTCAGTTGTCCAAACGATGCTGTATTTTTTAATGATTTTTGCAAGTTCTTCAAGGTCAATCGGTTTAAGTTGTGGCACGCTTACAACGGCCACATCAATACCAAACGCGTGCTTACAAACGTCGCGCGCAATCATCGCCTCTTTAAGCATTTTGCCCGTTGAGATTATTAAGTAATCTTTACCAGACGCAACCTTGGCAATTGGCTTGGCCGCAAAATCAAGTTTAATTTTGTGCGACTTGATTTTGCCATTAACCTCTTCGCTCCAACCGATTTCGCTTTCAACCTCTTTTTTGTTAAGCCTTAAATAAGCGGGCGTATTTGAATTAAGCATTTCGTTCATCGCAAGTTCGCACTCTTTTTTGGTTGCTGGATTAAACACGGCCATATTAGGCAGCGCGCGCATACACGCAATGTCTTCGGTTGCGTGATGAGTAAACCCAAGTGGGCCATATTCAAGCCCAGCGCCAACTGAAACGATTTTAACGTCCGCGTTGTTATAGCAAACTAGGTTACGAATAAATTCAAGAACGCGCAAGGTGTCAAAATTGCCAATCGAATAGATAACAACCTTTTTGCCCGCCTTCGCCAGCCCCGCCGCAACGCTTATCATATTTTGTTCGGCGATACCACAGTTAATAAACCTGTCAGGAAACTCGCCCATAAATGGTTCAAGCGCGCCCGAGCCCAAGTCGCCCGTAAGCAAAACCAGATTTTTATCTTCACGCGCCTTGGCTATCAGCGCATTAACAAACGTCGTTCGCATTTTATCTTCCCCCTTTTATCTCGGCAATCACTGCATCCAGTTCGCTTGCGTCAACAAACTTACCATGATAAGCATTATTATTTTCCATACGCTTAACACCCTTGCCCTTAATCGTGTTGGCGATGATGGCCAACGGCTTTGGTTTTAGGTTGTTTTGAAAGCGCCAGTTTGATTTGTTTATGGTTGTGGCCGTCAATGGTTATCGCCTCGCACCCAAACGCGCGAAACTTGTTTTCAAGGTCACCCATATCCAAAATGGTTTTAGACGCGCCCATACATTGCAGGTTATTTTGGTCAATAATAAGGGTAAAATTGTTAAGGTTATGCGCGCTTGCAAACATAACAGCCTCCCAAACCGAACCCTCGTTACACTCGCCGTTGCCAACAAGCGTAAACACACGCGCGTCCGTTTTATCCATCTTCGCAGCCAGCGCTAAGCCAACGGCCACGCCAACGCCCTGCCCAAGCGACCCCGTTGACAGCTCAATCCCGCGATTATTCTTGCTTGACACGTGGCCAGAAAACTTGCTGCCGTTTTGGTAATACGTGTTAAGAAGTTCGTTTTTGTTTAAAACGCCAATTTCAGCTAGCGCCGCATAAACCGCCAGCCCCGCATGCCCCTTGCTTAGAATAAACTTGTCATAAAACACGTCGCCCGCCTCACTTCGATTTTTTCTTAAAATCTCGCCATACAAAACGGCAACGATATCAGCGATTGAAAGAATTGAGCCAATATGCCCCGCGTGCGCCATACTCGTTGCGCGGACAGCGTCAATTCGTATATTTTTAGCCAGTTCAATTGTGTTCATACTTACACTCCTACATATACATTCTAACATAATTTTGCCCGTTTTCAAAACAATTTAAAAAAAGAAAATATCTTATGTTAGCCAAATTTTAGATAAAGTTTAAAGTTGAAAGTAAAAAGTTAAAATGCGGCTGAGATTGCCACCTCGTCGCAATGACAAAAAAATAATATCCTAATAAAAAAACACTCTATGCTAGTTGGTATAAATTAACATAGAGTATTTTCTTTTTTCAAATTGTAAAATAACAGCAATTTGCTTTTAACTTTTCACTCTTCACTTTTCTCTGCCCGACAGGGCTTTTGTCCTTTTTGCTACGCAAAAAGATGGACTAAGAGTTCAAATCTCTGTTTAATCATATTTTAATGTTGCTACTAAAATTGAATTAGATAAAAAATAAGAGCATCTGTAAAGATGCTCTTGTTTTTGGTGACCCGGACGAGATTTGAACTCGTGTTACCGCCGTGAAAGGGCGGTGTCTTAACCTCTTGACCACCGGGCCAAAATTGGTAGCGGCAGTTGGATTCGAACCAACGACACCCTGGGTATGAACCAAGTGCTCTAGCCACCTGAGCTATGCCGCCATTTTTACTATGCCGCACGTTCTTTGTAACTGCGACTATGTTATTATACTACACGATGCGTCAAAAGTCAACCCTTCTGTGCATACTTTCTTGAATTTATATAGTCTGTATGTTATTTTCAACATACAGACTATTATTATGCACTTAGCGCTTATATTTTTTAGATTTTTTTCAGATGCTTGTGATTTTTCAAAAAATAGTGTAAGCTTAAATGGAGAGGGGGGCTGTGTATGCACATGCGGCGTGTCAAGGGAATTTTATCCCAGTCAAACGGGATGAATCTGTACCGGGGCTGTACCCATGGCTGTATTTACTGCGATGCCAGAAGTACCTGTTATCAGATGGATCACCCATTTGAGGACGTGGAGGTCAAGGAGAATGCGGTAGAACTGCTGGAAGATGCCTTGTGCAGAAAACGACATCGTTGTATGATCGGAACCGGCAGTATGTCGGATCCCTATATTCCCCTGGAGCAGCAGCTATGCCATATGCGCAGTTGCCTGGAGCTGATCCAGCGCTACGGCTTCGGTGTTACTTTTCAGACAAAGTCACCGGATTTTCTCCGGGA
>USTX01000015.1 GCA_900557655.1 uncultured Eubacteriales bacterium | reverse complement strand
CGTCATAGCCCGTGCCCGTAGTGCCGCAACGTCCGCAGACACCGTTAGTAAAAAGGCTATCATCGTGGCCGAGTTCGTTTTCACAATGGACGCGTACCGCTTGGTGACAATACCTGCATTCGTATTCCATATAGCCGCCCGTTGTGCAGGTCGCCTCGATATAGACAATGGTTGACTCAATTGGGTCGTGCATATCCGCGTCGTGCTCGATAACCGTGATTTCGGTCGCTTCGTCGCAGCGCGTGCAGTGACGAGACATCTGGCCGTCGCTAAGGCAATTCGGCTCAAAATCTATCGTAAAATCTTTTTCAAAATTGTGGCCAAGCGCGGTGCCCGTATCGGTGTAAGAATAGGTGCAACCCGCATTGGTGCAATTAAACTGTTTAACCTCGCCCGCCGTGCAACTAGCCTGCGAGATAACTTTGCCCGCGCCGTAATTATGTCCTGTTGAAGGAATAACCGTAACGTCCGTGCGCGCCGTGCAGTTTGCGTGCGTGCAGTGACGCGATTTCTGGCCGTTTGTTGTGCAAGTGGCCGCCGTGTCTATCGTAAACGCGCCATCATATGTGTGCGTGTGCGATGGGTTGCTTGGGTCGATTGGGTCTACTGGGTCGATTGGGTCAACGGGGTCTACAGGGTCTACTGGGTCTACTGGGTCGATAGGGTCGATTGGGTCAACGGGTTCGCTAAGTTTTGGCATAGTAACCGTGCACAAAAATTCGCCACAGACCTCGCATTCAATGCCCTTTAATCCCGTCTCGGTAAGCGTTGGCGCTTTGATAATCGTCCACGTTACCTTTGGTGAATGCCCTAATTTTGCAAGCGTTTTGGTAACAACTTGCCAGCAACTTGTGCAGCGCCCATACGCCTCGCCCGCCCTGGCGCACGTTGGCTCAACCGTAACCGTCCAGCCGTCAACCGTGTGCGCGGTTTTTGGCGTTGTTACTTCCTTTTTGATGTGACACTTGGTGCACTCGCGATAGCCGTGCCCCTCTTCAGTGCACGTTGCGCTTGACACCGTCGTAATAGTGCTGAAAATGTGGTCGCAAGTAAGCGATGGATCAGTCTTATCCTCGCGGACAAACCTTAATGTCCCCGTTTCGATAAGGGTTGAAAAAACAAAGGTTATAGTTAAAATAACGCTTAAAAACACCGAAAATAAAACAGATTTTTTCATACTTCCCCCCTTTAAACTTTAGCAATAAAACTTGTTATATATTTAAACTTTATAGTTTTTCATTAATTCGACTTTTTTACCTTTTTTATCGACCACAAGTTTAGCAAACAACCCCTGATTTGTCAATACCCTTTTCCAAAATTCCCACCAAAATTTTCCCCAAATAAATCTGCAACACACTTCTCGAAATTTCTAATATAAAATCACTAATACTCCTTCCCAAAAATTCCGCAGAAAAAAACATCCTAAAAATTATAGGATGGTTTATAAACAATCTGCGATCTGTCATTACGAGGAGCGCAATGACAAATAGGATTTTATACCCCCTCTGTCCCGCTGCACCTCTACGGTTTGCGGGGCAACCCTCCCCAAAAGGGACGGAGACTGCTCAATATGGGTACTCACCTCTAACTAGTGGATTGCCACGCTACGCTCGCAATGACATGGTAGCACTTGTTGCAATGACATTAATATTTCAACTTTAAACTTTAAACTTTTAACTTTAAATAATGATGTTTAGGATGCGGGTTGGGACGTAGATGACCTTTTTAATTGCGGCGCCGTTTAAGGATTTTGAAACGTCGGCGTTTTGTTTGGCGATTTCAATTACCTCATCTTGTGTGGCGGTTTTTGAAATTCCTATCCGGCCGCGCACTTTACCATTGATTTGAACGGGCATTTCAACCTCGTCAGTAACAAGCGCGCTTTCATCATACGTTGGCCATGGCTCATAGGCTATTGTTTTTTTATGACCCAAATTTTGCCAAATTTCTTCGGTGATAAATGGGCAGACTGGGTTAAGTAGTTTAATAAACCCCTCGGCGTATTCGCGAGGCAAAAACTCGGCCTTGCTGGCAGCGTTGAGATAAATCATCATCTGCGCAATCGCCGTGTTAAAGTTAAGCGACGTAAAGTCTTCTGTCACCTTTTTAACCGTTTGATTGTATACCGCTTTCAGGCTGGCATTAGCCTCATCTTTGATAGGTTTTTCTTGATAAAGCCTCCAAACTCTGTCAAGAAATTTGCGAGCGCCGCCAACGCCGTTATTGTCCCACGGCTTGCTTATTTCAAGCGGCCCCATAAACATCTCATAAAGCCTTAACGTATCTGCGCCGTACTCACGAGCAACGTCGTTTGGATCAACCACAAATTCAGGATATCTTTTGCCCATTTTTATGCCATTTGCGCCCAAAATCATACCTGGGTGCACAAGCTTTGCAAACGGCTCTTTAACTGGGCTTATGCCCTTGTCAAACAAAAAGTTTGTCCACATTCTTGAATACAACAGGTGGCCAACTGTATGCTCGGTTCCGCCGACGTAAAGATCAACTGGAAGCCAATGTTTAAGCAGCTCAAAATCGGCCAATTTTTTATCGTTATTTGGGTCAATATAGCGCATAAAATACCAACTTGACCCCGCGCTGCCCGGCATTGTGCTGGTTTCGCGTTTAGCAGGTTTGCCATTAATTTTAACATTGACCCACGCCGTGTTTTTGGCAAGCGGACTGCTGCCGTCTTTCGCGGGGCGATAGTCATCAAGCTCAGGCAAAATCAGAGGAAGATCGCTGTCAGGCAAGGCGGCCGTTGACCCGTCTTCAAAGTGAACAACAGGGATAGGTTCGCCCCAATAACGCTGACGGGCAAACACCCATTCGCGCAACTTAAAGTTGTCTTTCACGCGCGCAAAACCAAGTTTTACAAGTTTATCCGTTATCGCCTTTTTGGCTTGTTTTGGGGTAAGGCCATTAAACTCTGCGCTGTTAATTAATTTAGCGTTAGGGTTATTTAAATAGTCTTGCTTTTCAAAGGCTTTTTCGGTTACGTCCGCGCCGTCAATTACTTGGATCATAGGGATATTGTGCGCCTTGGCGTATTCAAAGTCACGCTGGTCATGCGTAGGCACCGCCATAACCGCGCCCGTGCCGTAACTAGCAAGCACGAAATCACCGATAAACACAGGCACTTTTCGGCCGTTAGCGGGGTTGATTGCATACACGCCTTCAAGCGGACAGCCCGACTTGCCTTTGTTAAGTTCGGTGCGCTCTAAGTCACTCTTTTTAAGGGTGTCGGCGATGTATTTTTCTACCTCACACCAGTTTTTAATGCGCGGTTTAAGGTCAGTTACAAGTTTGCTTTCAGGCGCAATAACCATAAAGGTTATACCGAAGATTGTTTCAATACAAGTGGTAAAAATCGAGAATTTACCGCCGCCGATAAGTTCAAAATCAACCTCAACACCACTTGATTTGCCTATCCAATTTTTTTGCATAGTTTTGGTCGATTCTGGCCAATCAAGCCCGTCAAGCCCATCGATAAGGCGTTGTGCGTAAGCAGGTGTGTCAATAACCCACTGCTTCATATTCTTTTTAACAACAGGGAAGCCGCCGCGCTCTGACTTACCGTCAATAATCTCATCATTAGCAAGCACGCAGCCCAAGCCCTCGCACCAGTTAACTGGCATTTCTTCGCACCTAGCAAGACCGCTTAAATAAAGTTGCTTAAAAATCCACTGCGTCCATTTATAAAATTTAGGGTCGCTGGTTTGAATTTCTTTTGACCAGTCAAACGAAAGGCCGTTATTTTTAAGTTGCCCTTTAAAATACGCGATGTTTTTTTGCGTAAAGCCGTCAGGGTGATTGCCCGTGTCAATAGCAAATTGCTCCGCAGGCAGGCCAAAACTGTCAAACCCCATAGGGTGCAAAACGTTAAAGCCCTGCATACGCTTCATACGGCTTACAATATCCGTTGCCGTGTAGCCCTCGATATGGCCAACATGCAGCCCCGCACCCGATGGATACGGAAACATATCAAGGCAATAAAATTTCGGCTTTGAAAAGTCGTAAATATCGGTTTTGAAAGTTTGGTTATCAAGCCAATACTTTTTCCATTTTTCTTCAATCTCTTGGTGATTATACGTGTTCATACGCTCTCCTTAATGCCCAATTATACCACACAATTTCAGACATTGTAAAGAGATTAATAAAAATTGCCAGAGCGGAGCGCAGGGTTTGTTTCTTGGGCAAAATTTTATGTTTGGCGGGCAAAAATATTATTTTTTGCCTTTTTTATTTGACACGTGCGCGCGCAAGTTGTTATTATATTTATATATATTTATTATAGGTGAATTATTAGGCGCAACTTTTCAAACACTAAACTTGAACAAATCAGCCTAATAAAAAGGGGAAAACCGTGGCAAGAGATATAACAGGAAGACAAACTAGGGATAAAGTTGTTTTGGGTGTTGGCACAAAGGTGTTTTTGCTTACTCTTGGCATTGTGTTTTTGCTTGCCGCCATTATAACGCCGCTGGTTGTTTTGATGAGTAAGTCAAACATTGGCGACATATCATATGGCGATTTTATTTATCAATACAACATTAAAGATGGTAATGTTTATTATGACATTAAAAAGTATATCGGCCAGCGCACTGAGGAGGTTGTTATCCCCAGTGAATATAACGGCGCGCCAGTTATCGGCATCTTAAAAAACGCGTTTAATGGCAATACAAGCAATGTTGTAAGAAATATTAAAAAGATTACATTTGACACGTCGTCTGGCAACGGTATCTCGCGTATTGACAGTGGCGCGTTTGTTAGGCTTGAAAGTTTAAGAGAATTTTATCTTCCTGATTGCGTTAACAAGATAGAGTCGGGCGCGTTCTCGGGCTGTATTATCCGCGGCGATTTTGTTGTTGAAGACCTTTCGGCCTTTTATAAAAACACAAATGGCTATATCGGCGCTAAGATGACCCTTTCATCGGGCGCATTTAGTAACTGCTCGGTTGGCGGAAAAGTTACGGTTAATAACAATTCAAGCAAGCGTATCGTTCCAAGCGAAGTTATGCAGGCCTTTGGTAAACTTGGTGCGGCGAAGGTGGAACTTAGCAAGGCGGTTAATGTTTTTGATCTTGGCACATATTCGTTTAATACCTATCTTGACCTTGAAGAACTTACGATTTTCACAAATAAAAACAATAACAATGCGGGCGGCGCATACACGCAAAACAACTTTGACCTTTCAAACATAAGGCTGCTTAAAAAACTTAACATCAACTATGGCGATGAAGAAAACTTGTTGTTTGGTCTTACGCAAAAGTTTGTTAAAGCACCAATTGAAACAGTAAACGTTGGGTTTGGCGTAAAAAGCATCGGCAGCAAGACTTTCACGGGCTATTCAAAGTTAACCACGTTAAACATTGAAAACACGCAGACGGACAGTAACGGCGCTCTAAGCGAAAACCTTGAAATCGGCGTTGACCTTAACTTTGTTCCGTCGGCGCGATACACGGGCATTAATATCAACCTATCAAGCTATAACTTTGGCACCAAAACGGCGCTTAGGTTTGACTATAACAACAAGGCGGCTTCGGGCGTAACCGTTGAGACGTGTGAAAGCGAAAAGGTTTATTCGTGCGCGCTTACAAGTGCGTTTACAAGCAACTTTGACGGCTATAAAATTCATACTCTTACAATAGACAGCACGATAGAGCAGATTTTTCAAGAGGCTTTTGGGTCGTATTTCAGGCAAAACTTGGCCGATGATGATTATTATAAACTTAACTTTGCTACCAAAGATGATAAGTCGGCCGTTAAACTAAGTGCTAATATTTTTGGTAATGGTATTACCACTGAATCGCTTAATAATATTCTTGGGCGAATTGATGTCACGGGGCCACACACGGCCGAACGTGCTGATGGAACGGATATTTATGTTTCATTTAACACGGCGCCGGGAAGTTATGCGGCTCGTCATACTTATAATGGAAGCTTGGTTTTTGGTAACGCAAGCATTAAAGTTACATTTAACAAAAACTATCCTGAAAGTTTAACCAATTTTCCATTTGAGTGGGCGCGAGAGGGCGCAACTGAAAACCCTGAAACGGTTTTAATTTCGTCGTCATCAAGTTTTAAAATGCCATATAACAAACTTAATTCGTCTAACGAATATATGATAATTGGTTGGGCAGATACACCGATTTCAGCAAGTGCGCAAAATGATTTCACCGTTACTAAAAACGCGGACGGAACTTATAGTTATGCTGATGGCACACCGATAGCCAAATTTAAACTTAATGCAGAAAATTTCCCTGGCAACATATTTGAATACAAGGCAAGCGACTGGGATAACTGGACGGGGTTTGAGTTTGACACGACTGACAAGGTTTATAAGCTTAACCTTTATGCGATGTGGCAGAAAAAGGAGTATGTAACCGTAACTTATGTGCCAGACTTTATTGGCGGCACGGTTTATGAGACCGCGGGGCGTAAACCATCTATTGAATATTACGTTGCGCGTGTGCCTAAGGGCGGGGCACTAAGCAGTGAGGCTATTTATTTAACTGATGAAGCAGGCAATTTGGTAACAAGTTATGACCCATCAAAAGAAAACTTGTATAACCGTACCGCTGTTTCAACTATCAACAGGTCGGCGATGCCAAATATATATCAATATGGTCGCGTTTTTGAAGGGTGGAGCACAACTCAAGGCGCTACCGAGGCTGACGCTGATATAACAAAAGGTACTTATACAGTAACCGAAGATTTAACCCTTTATGCAGTTTGGACTGAGATTAAATATCAAATCAACTTTTATGCAGACAAAGACTTGTCTATTGATGGTAACAAAGTTGAAAACATTTCATTTACGTATGGTTATGGCTTTGGGCAAAATGCGGGCGAAGACTTTTTCATTCCAACTGTTGAACAGCTTATAACAAACTATTCAAGTCTTAGCAATATTTCAGCATTTAAGCACGTTGGTTACACTTTTAAGGCGTGGGATATTTATCCTAATAAAAACGACAAACACCTTATAACCATTGGTGGCGAGGGTGAAAAAGGCATTGAATATTGGAACAATAATGCGCGCACGATGGCTGATTTTATTGACTTTATTGTTGCTAATGCTAATAGTGTTGACAGTAATTATAAAGACCTTAAAACCAGCAATATACCTGTTAACCTTTATTCATATTACAGGGCAAATGAATATACGCTTAAATACATCATCTCAGCGGAAGATGGTGAAAACCTTGCATCAAACACACCAAGCGGTTTGTTTGGCGATATAACATTCGTTTATGGCAACGATAACAAGGTGACGATTGCGGATGGTAAAGACTATATTTTAAAAACGGGTTACAGTTTTATTGGCTGGCAGATTAAGCAGAAAATTTATAATGCTGACGGATCGTATAACACTGATTGGGGTATTCTTGCTGGAACGGATAATATGGATCCATTCAACACAGAGATGCTTTTAAGAAAAAAAGCGAATATTGGAGAGGCGGATAATCTTACTTACGAACAGGCGCAAGTGGCCGAAAATGGCATTGACTTTGAGTTTAAACCAAGGTGGCAGGCTAATAACATCAAAGTGATTATTAACCCAAATAACGGACTTGTTAATGGCGGGGCAGATAAGCTGGGGCTTATATATTCGTTTAATTTAAATAAGCCAACGCCTACAAATGGTACGGAAGAAATCGAAAATATTTTTGAACTTATCACTCGCGCGGGGCACGTGCTTATGGGTGTTGATAGTAACGCTCAAGGCACTATTGGCGAGGGTGACCCTATCTTTGTGTTTAACGATAAGGGTCAAATGTGTTTAAAAACAACAAATGCTGAAACGGGCGCGGAGGAAATGGTGCCTGTTACGGGTGAAAGTATTTTAAAAGCATACTTTCGCGTAAGCGAGTTAACGCATGAACAGGGTGCAACCACATCGGTTGAATTGTTTGCTTACTGGCGCGCGCACAAATATAACCTTGTTGTTAATTTCGGTGATGAGGGGACACTTCGTCTTGGCGAGGTAACATTTGGCAGCGGGTATAAGTCTATAACAGACCTTGACGAGGCAACAAAAAACAGATTTGCTGAGATTATTGCAAGCATAAAAGACAAAGGTTTTGAGTTTAAAGGTATCAAAACTGAAAATGGCGAGCTTGTTTATAACGAAACTGGAAAAGCTACCAAATCAACCTTTGATTTTGCCTTTAATAAAGAGGGCGAAATAACACTTTATCCACAAACCGATAATCTTAAATATAAGGTTAAACTTGTTGGCCCATCGTCATGGGTAGCGGGCAATAAATATGGTGTTGATACGATTACGGCTAACAAATTGTCATTAACTATTGGCGAAAAGACGCTTGAAGACTATAATGGCAATCTTGAGATTTCTCTCGGTGAAAAAATCAAAATCACGGCAACTGCGGGCGAATATTTCCACTTTAAGCGCGCGATGTTTGTGAACGCTGACGGTAGTGAAAAATTAGCAATTGCCGACATTTCAGCTGAATATGAAATCACGCTTAGCAACCTTTCAAGCGTCAGTTATGATGATAACGGTGAGCGTGTTATTGCTATCTCTGCTGAGTTTGAGCGCGATGATTATAAACTTATCTTTAAACTGTCAGACGCGGCTATTCAAAATGGTTACAGCGTTACAGATTGGGGGCTTGCGGGCAAAGAAGACTATTTCTTGACGCAACTTGCAGCAGATGGCGCAACGATTGAATACATCTATGCACACGTCTTAAACGCAAGCGGCATTGAAAATCTTTTAAGCGAAAACGGCGGCACGCTCGGCTTTGTTAAAAAGAAGGCGGATGGCACGTTTAGTTATATAGGCTGGCCAACCATAACGCTTAATAAAGGACATATCAACAACTGGAATTATAATAACGCGATTGTTGCGGCCAACTCTAAGGTAAACAGCCTTAGCGAGGCGGACAAATTCTTAAACGGCCAAGAGATTACTCTTTTGGCGGTGTGTGGTGACTATACAACAAATGCTGTAAGAATTCAGGCGGGCGGCAGTCTGCCACAAGGGTTTAGTTTGATAAATGCCATTTCAAAAATTGCGTACACCCAAACTTACAGAGAGGGTGGCACTGGCGGTGGCGATGCAGTTTGGACTGAGGCAGAGGGCGCGTTTAATGCGGCGAGCCTTCGCGATAAGGCGGCGGTAGAGCTTAACATTACGCCAAACGCGGGATATACTATCACGGGCGCAACAAACAGCACAATTTCGGGCGCTGCGCTTAGTGGCTTTGCGTACGCTGACAATCAAATTACCTTTGTTATGGGGCATGAGGCAGCAACCATAACGCTTTCTATCAGCATTGCGCGATACACCATCGTGTTTGACAGTAACGGCGGCTATGGCGGCACTCC
>USTX01000014.1 GCA_900557655.1 uncultured Eubacteriales bacterium | reverse complement strand
CGCGCTGGCCTTAAAGAATATGGCTTTCTTTTAGACCTTTACAAAAAATCTTAATAATCTTGATGAAACAATGCGCTAAAAATTTTTAGTAAAAGACAACAATAAAATGTTTGGCTATCGTGTTTTTAAGTGATATAATGTTAAAAAAATAGGGTAGGGCACTGATGAAAGATAGTACAAAAGCATTAATAATGTGGGCGATGGCAATGGTTGTTTTTTTAGGAATATATCTTGCATTGTTCTTTTCACCGATGGCAATGGCAGCGCGCGTTACAGCAATGTTGATTTATTACATTGTTTTAGCGCTAGTTGGCGGCTTTTTTACATTAAGACTGATAATTATTTGGGCAACAGAATTGGCGTTTTTTACACACCTTAAATTAAAAGATAGGTATACTATTGAAACAGTTGAAATAGAATCAAAACGCACGAAAAAAAGCGAAGAAACCACGATGCCGAATAATAATGCTCAGCCAACGAATAATGACAATATCACATAGCATTAAACAACATAACGATAATTTAGTACAATAAAGTGGGTGATATTTAAATATCTTATAATGTTCACAAGCATACTATCGTTATAAGTTTAAAAAAGGGTAAAATTAAGTTAACTGCAAAAAAAAATTTGGGTAGAGAATGTTGCCTAATTTTTTGATCTCTTTAATTTATTCGCAAAAGAATAATTTTGCGAATAAATGTGGCAATTTAGGGAGTTTTTGATGGGTTTTTTTGATTTTTTATTGTTTTTAGATGTTGAATTTGATTTTTATTTGCTAAAATTTGTTATATGGTGTCTCTTTGCTTTAAGCTATTTTTTACTTATTATTAAACTTAATTTTTATCAGCTTGTTTAAGCGATATTTGTTAGGCTCATTTTTGTTTAATTTATAATGTATCTTTTAGGCAGTTTTGATGCTAATTTTGCATAAATTTTATGGATACTTGATCGTCTTTGTTTTCTTATTCTGCGTCAGCGCGTGGTAATGCGCGTTAAAAATTGGTTAAGTTTAAGGATTGTTTTATAGGCGCATTTTGTTATAACTAGATGAAATTCTGTGATAATTTGTAACTTGACACCACACAGAATATGGTTTATAATCACACAAATCCAGTGCTTTTATAAGATTACCTCCCTTATTTTTTGTGATAATTAAGGCGATATTAATAAGTGTTCGCAAAAGTAATGCCAAAAGTAATAAATCAATATAGTTGTTTATCGTTAATTATAAGTGATTTTTAATTAATTTTTTCATTGGCTTTGAGTTTTTTTATGGGTAGCAAAACTGTTTTAATAATATGTGTGACGTAGCACTGCCCTATTGACAAAAAAAACAGGTTTAAATAGCCGAATTTGCGTGCAATTCAACTAGGTATTTTTGCATATAATGCAGAAAAAACCACGACCGATTTAGGGCGCGCCTAACTGTCGTGGTTTTATTTTTATTTTTTAACGATTTTGGTTTGGCCACCCATGTAAGGCTGCAACGCCTTAGGGATGTTAACCGAGCCGTCTTTGTTATAGTTGTTCTCAAAAAACGCGATAAGCATTCTTGGAGGCGCAACCACCGTGTTGTTAAGCGTATGTGCAAGCACGTTACCCTTGTCGGTTTTAAAGCGTATACCAAGGCGACGCGCCTGAGCGTCACCAAGATTAGAGCAACTGCCAACCTCAAAATACTTCTTTTGTCTTGGACTCCACGCCTCAACGTCACACGAGCGCACTTTTAAGTCTGCAAGGTCGCCCGAGCAGCATTCAAGTTGACGAACAGGTATGTCAAGCGTGCGGAAAAACTCAACCGTGTATTGCCACATTTTTTCAAACCACGCCGCGCTGTCTTCTGGCTTACAGATAACAATCATTTCTTGTTTTTCAAACTGGTGAACGCGATAAAGCCCGCGCTCTTCGATGCCGTGCGCACCGACCTCTTTTCTAAAACATGGCGAATAACTTGTAAGTGTGATTGGCAAGTCACTGTCTTTAATAATTGTGTTTTTAAAGCGGCCAATCATACTATGCTCGCTGGTGCCGATAAGATAAAGGTCTTCCCCTTCAATCTTATACATCATATTTTCCATCTCAGCAAAACTCATAACGCCATCAACAACGTCGCGCCTTATCATAAATGGCGGAACAACGTACGTAAAGCCTTTGCCAATCATAAAATCGCGCGCGTAGGCCAAAATCGCACTGTGCAAACGCGCAACATCGCCCAAAAGATAATAAAAACCGTTACCGCTGGTGCGACGTGCCGCATCAATATCAAGCCCGTCAAGCGCCGCCAAAATATCGGCATGATAAGGCACCTCATAATTAGGCACAACTGGCTCACCAAAACGCGCCAACTCAACGTTTTCACTATCATTACGACCAATAGGCACGCTGTCTGCGATAATATTAGGGATAACCATCATTATTTCGCGCAGTTTGCCTTCAAGTTCAACCTGTTTGGCCTCGTCTTTGACAAGCGTTTCATTAATTGCGCTGACCTCAGCCTTAATTTTGTTCGCTTCTTCTACCTTTTTCTCGCGCATAAGGCCGCCAATCTGCGTGCTTTTTGCGTTACGCGCACTGCGAAGCATCTCACAATCGCTTTTAAGCTTGCGAATTTGCTCGTCAAGCGCCCTTGCGTCATCAACCAACCCAAGTTTTTGGTCTTGAAACTTTTTGCGGATGTTCTCTTTAACCAGTTCAGGGTTGTTACGAATAAGTTCAATTGCTATCATATATTCTCTCCTGTGCTTGCCTTTTGAAATTCTTTTATCGCCGTGGTTGCAAGCAAATCACATCGATTATTTAGTTCGTTGTCAGCGTGGCCTTTAACCTTGTGAAACGTGACGTTGTGAAGCGTGGTCAGCCGCACAAGTTCTTCCCAAAGGTCGCGGTTTTTGACCTCTTTTTTGTCACTACCGCGCCAGTTGTTTTTCTGCCAATTGTCAAGCCAGCCTTGCGTAAAAGCGTTAACCGTGTATGCCGAATCGCTGTAAAGGTCAATGTCACATGGCACTTTAAGCGCGCTTAACCCCTTGATAACCGCCATAAGTTCCATACGGTTGTTGGTGGTGTTGCCCTCTGCCCCGCTGAACTCTTTAAAAAGGTCGCCAAACAGTAAAACGCAGCCCCAACCGCCAACGCCCGGGTTACCCGAGCACGCGCCATCAGTATAAATTTCAATCTTAAACCGCTCTTCCATTACCGACCACTGCCCATCTCGTTTTTGGTCGCGATACGATTTGCGTATTTGTTAAGCACTGCATCAACCGCTTTTTCTGCATCAATGCCAGACTCGTTCGCCAGCGCCAAAAGTGAATAAAGGCAATCACCAAACTCTAACTCAAAATCGCGCGTTTCCTTAAAACTATTTTCGCCATATGACGTTGCTTTAAGAACCTCTTTTGACAGCTCGCCAAGTTCGCTTATAACATCAAGCATACGAGATTCGGCTGTTGTTTTTCGCCCGCCCGCAAAAGCCATCTCATTAAAGTCTTTAACTTTTTGTTGCATAGAATTCATAGTAATCACCTTCCTTATTTTAAAAATTACTACATCTTATTTTAGTTTAATCTATAGGTTTTGTCAAGTTTTAGGCCACCAATACGTAAAATTAGCGATAAAAACATTGATTATCTTTTATAATATATAAAACAAAAAAGAAAGCCATTCGACTTTCTTCTTTCTTTGGCAGGGGTGGAAGGAATCGAACCCTCCTCAGGAGTTTTGGAGACTCTTATTCTACCAATGAACTACACCCCTATAAACAAAAATAAGGTATCACAAAACACTTACATTTGTCAAGCAATTTCCTTATTTTTATGCTATTTTTAATCAAATAAAACAATATTTAAACCTTATTATTCGTCGTCAGTGTCAAGGCCAACTGACTTATAAAGGTCTTCAAGGCGGACGCCCGAGGTGTTAACCTTGTCTATCATAATTTTGGCGTATCCCTTTTCATCGGTGTTAATCGTGTCAAGGCATTTGCCACAGTTATCGCAAACCTTATCCGGGTCAAGGTCACACATCAAACACTCGCCGCAATGGTTGCACGGGCTGACCCCGTCAAGCACGCAAATCTTTCGATCAGCAATCTCGGCCAAAAGTTCTTGCTTTAATTTTTTGTTTAAATCTTTTTCGCTCATAGTTTATTTATATTTCCTTATAAGGCCAACAACGACGCCCAAAATCGTCACCTCGTTAACAATGATTGGCTCCATCGTGTCATTTTCAGGTTGAAGGCGATAATGCCCGTTTTCTTTATAGTACGTTTTAACGGTTGCGCTGTCATCAATCAAGGCGATAACCTTTTCGCCATTATTGGCGTATGGCTGTTTATGAACAATCAACTTGTCACCCTCAAAAATACCCACATTGATCATACTTGTGCCTGTTACGTTTAAGATAAACAGATCGTCAGACCGAAACAAATTTTTAGGCAACTTGTAATAGTCTTCAACGTTTTCAATCGCCGTGATAGGCTGCCCCGCCGCAACCCTGCCAACAAGGGGCGTGCCTAAATCTTCTTTTTTAAACGGATTAACTAAAACCTCTATGCAGCGGTTTTTATTTTCGGCCTTTTTGATATACCCTAACTCTTCAAGTTTGTTAAGGTAAGTGTGCACAGTGGCCGTGCTTTTGATATTTAAAAATATGCACGCCTCGCGCACCGATGGCGGATACCCCTTGTCTTCAATATACCCGCAAACAAACTCCAAAATCTTCATCATCTTAGCGTCCGCTTTGCCCATAAACAAACCCCTCTCTTTCAATAGTTTTTTTCATTATACCACAGCGGTTTAAAAAAATCAAACATTTGTTTTAATATTTGAAAATTTTTTACATTACTAAAAAACCCCTAAATTAGGGGCTTTTATTTTGATTAGTCTTTTACAATTCCAAGTTCTTTAAATACTTTTAAAATTTTGTCTGCCGCCTCGTCCATAAGTTCTTTTGTGTGCGTTGCGGTATAACTGGTTCGAATTAAGCACTCGCCCACTGGGGTTGCTGGTGGCAGAACAGGGTTAACATAAACGCCCTCGTCGAAAAGCATTTTGCAGGCTTTAAGCGTAAGTTCTGGCTCATAGGTATATATAGGGATAATTGGCGTTGGGCTTGACTTAAACTTGATGCCGCGCTTTGTTAAGCACTCACGCATATAATCAGTTATTTCAAGCAACTGCTTACCACGTTGTTCGCGTTTGATAATTTCAAGAGATTTTCGCGCCGCCGCAACACAGCTTGGCGTAATAGACGCGCTGAAAATGAACGGACGTGAATTATGGCGCAAATATTCAGCCACCTCGTGGTCACACACACAATAACCGCCAAGGCTTGCAAGCGACTTAGAGAAAGTACCGCTTATCAGGTCAACCTCATCTTCAAGGCCAAAATATTCGGCCGTGCCGCGCCCGTGTTCGCCTAAAATGCCAAGACCGTGTGCATCGTCAACCATCAGCCTTGCACCGTACTTCTTTTTAAGTTCAACGAGTTTTGGCAGGTTGCAGATTTCGCCGCTCATAGAGAACACGCCGTCCGTAACAATCAATATACCCTTATCAGCAGGGACGTTTTTAAGCTTGTTTTCAAGGTCGTCCATATCGTTGTGGTTAAAACGGATAAGCTCAGCATAACTAAGTTTAATAGCGTCATAGATAGATGCGTGGTTCTCTTTGTCACACAAAACAACATCCTTGCGCCCAGCAATAGCCGAGATAATGCCAAGGTTGGTTTGAAAACCCGTGCTAAGCGTTATGCAATCTTCTTTGTGTAAAAATTCGGCAAGCTCTTTTTCAAGCTCAACGTGCCCCGTTGTGGTGCCGTTTAAAAACCTTGAACCTGAGCAGCCCGTACCAAACTTTTTGGTTGCCTCAACGGCCGCCTCAATAACCTCTGGATGGCTGGTTAGGCCAAGATAGTTATTAGACCCTATCATAATTTCACGCTTGCCTTCCATCTCAACAACCGTGTCTTGTTTTGATTCAAGCATATGAAAATAAGGATAAATACCCTTTTCTTTAACTTCTTTTACCGTAGTGAAATCGCTACATTTTTTGAATAAATCCATAATTCCTTCCTTAAATTAGTTTATACGCCTATTATATAACTCTGCGGCGCAAAATCAAAACGATTTTGACAATTCTTTTAAATTTAGTACGCTTAACGCTAAAATACGGCTGAGATTACCACGTCGGCCTTTGACCTCCTCGTAATGACATCAATATTTGTCATTGCGAGTTTACTACTGTCATTGCGAGCGTAGCGTGGCAATCTAATAGTTAAGCATTTTCAAGCATATTTAAGGCGATGATTTTGATGTGCTCATACGTTAGGCCGCCCTGCATATACGCGATAAATGGCGCTCTTACTGGTGCGTCACATGAAAACTCGATACTGCTGCCCTGAACGAACGCCCCCGCCGCCATAACAACTTTGTCAGTATACCCTGGCATATCCCAAGGCATAGGGACAACGAAACTGTCTATCGGCGAAAGTTTCTGCGCGTTTTGAATGAACTTAACAAGCGCGTTTTCCTCGCCAAACTCAATCGTACGAATAATATCTTGCGGAACAATGTCCGTTTTTGGACTTGTTTTAAGGCCAAGGTTTTCTGCAACCTTGCCAAGCAAAACATTTCCCTTTAATACGCCGCTAACAACGTGCGGCGCGATGAAAAGCCCCTCAAAAAATGGCAAATATGACGCATTGTATGAACCTACTTCTGCCCCAAGACTTGGCGCGGTCAATCGCTTTTCAGCAAGCTCAACAAGGTCACTTCTGCCCGCAACATAGCCGCCAGTTGGCGCAAGTCCGCCGCCAATGTTTTTGATAAGCGACCCCGCTATAATATCAGCCCCAACCGCCGTCGGCTCACAGGGTTCAACGAACTCGCCATAAAAATAGCGTCTGGCGTAAAAGGTTTAAGCGTTTTTATAATCTTTTCAATCTGGGCAATAGTAAGCGTTTGGCGGGTGCTGTAACCGCGCGAACGCTGAATATAAATAAGTTTAGGCTGATGCGCTTTTATGGCCTTTTTGCAGGCGATAAAATCAACCTCGTCGCCAAGCATCGGAACCTCTTGAAACTCGATACCGAAATCTTTAAGCGACCCGTTACCCGTGCCAAAAATACAATCGCTAAGTGTGTCATAAGGCGCTCCCGTTACTGAAACTGCCACATCGCCGGGGCGCAAAACGGCCGAAAACGCAAGATAAAGCGCGTGCGTGCCACACGTAATGTTAGGCGAAACAAACGCACGCTGGGCGCCCAACACTTTTGCATAAAGTTCACAAAGTTTGGGGCGCGCTGTGTCGTCATACCCATAGCCAGACGACCCGTTCATATGCGTAAGCGCAACGCGACACTCACGAAAGGCGTCAAGCACTTTTTGTTCGTTAATAAACGCTCGGTCATTAATCTGGTCAAAAACCGCAGCGCATTCTTTTTCTATCTTTTTAAGTTTGTTAAGTTTGTCCATTTATTTGTCCTTTAAAAATTTTTCGCAAAGCGGGATAATCTCGTCGCGGTTACTGGCGTTAACAAAAACCGCATTCGGCATCTTTTTAAACCATGTAAGTTGGCGCTTGGCATAGTTGCGAGAACGCTGTTTGATCAGGTCGATGCACGTCTTTTGGTCTGTTTTATCTGTTAGATAATCATAAACCTCTTTATACCCTATTCCTTGCATAATTTGATTGTTTTTGGTTAGATTATACTTTTCTACAAGCCCACGCACCTCATCAATCAGCCCCGCGTTAATCATTTTGTCTACCCGCGCGTTAATGCGGCTATAAAGCGCCTCTCGCTCGTCAGTTAAAACGATTAAAAGATAGTCATATTCGCTGTTAAGCGTGCGAACAAGGCTGCTTTTTTTTACGCCCGTGGTCTTGAAAATTTCGATAGCGCGAACGATGCGGTCAAGCTGATTAGGGTGTAGTTTTTGGGCAGTTTCAGGGTCAATCGACTTTAACTCTTCAAAAAGCGCCATCGCCCCATTCGTGCGCGCGTAATCATATAACTGCGTGCGCAACTTATCGTCTTTCGCGCCTGAGGATGTAAGCGGAAACAAAAGCGAACTTATATAAAGCCCCGTGCCCCCAACGATAATTGGCACCTTGCCCCGCGCGGCGATTTCGGCTATCTTTTGTTTAGCAAGCCCCGCGAACTCGCCCGCACTAAACGTGTCAACTGGCGCACAAATGTCTATTAGGTGGTGAGGAACGCCCTGCATCTCGATTTTGGTCACTTTTGCTGAACCTATATCTGCTCCGCGATAAACCTGCACTGAATCTGCCGAAACAACCTCGCCGCCAAACGCCTTTGCTACCATAACGCCCGCCGCCGTTTTACCTACCGCCGTTGGCCCCGCAATGATTATAATTTTTTGTTTCATTAAACTATCCTTTTAAACCACTTTTCAATTTCTTGCTTGGTTATTTTTATCATAATCGGGCGGCCGTGTGGGCAATAAAGCGGAACATTCTCGCGTGACATATCGTCATAAAGTTTTTGAATTTCGCTTTCGGTTAAATCAAACCCCGCCTTAATCGCGCTTTTGCACGAAAGTTGCATAATCTCTTCTTTAATCAGGTCAACAGATTTAAGTTGGTTAAACCGGCGCGTGTCAGTTAAAAACAGATCAAAGAACGCTTTAAAGTCCATATCCGCAACAATCGCTGGCACGGCCATAACCTTATACGTGTTGTTACCAAACTCCTCTATCTCAAACCCAAGCGAAATAAGGTTAGGTAAAAGCGCCTCAAACCCCGTTTTCTCTTGCGCGTTAAGCGACAAAATGTAAGGCACCAAAAGCGGCTGCGCGGCGATGTCGCGATTATTAATCTGCGCCGAGAACTTTTCAAAAAGCAATCTTTCGTGTGCAGCGTGCTGGTCAATTAGATACAAACTCTGTCCATCTTCAATTAAAAGATAGGTTGAAAAAAGCTTGCCAACGTTTCGTATCTGCTTACCAACGTCAAACGCCTCTTGCGCCGCCGACTGCCCCTGTTTTTCTTTTTCAGTCTTCATTCCGTTTGCAATAGACTTTAAAAGCATAGACCCAAGGCCAAACCCGTCAGCCACCTTACTATCGCCAGTTACTGCCGAAATGGCGTTTATAATGCGCTCGGCCTCTTTATTTTCAATCGGCTTTTGATTGCTATAATCACCACTGTCATAAAGGTCATCAACCTTGATTTTGTCAATAATATCACTTGTATGCAAAGCGCTGTTAACCGCATCTTCTGTCAGTGTTTTACGGCTGGCTGAAAGCGCGGCCATATCAACACCAGCGTAGTCAATCTTGTTGCCGCCAAAATTGAAATTAAGGGGCGCCTTGGTTGGCGCTTCAGGCGTGTCTAATCCCACCTCGCGGATAGAGTTTTCGTGACCAAGCGCATAGATGCACGCCTCATAGATCTGGCTTAAAATGGCTGACGCGTTTTCAAATCTAACCTCCATCTTGTTTGGGTGAACGTTAACGTCAACGCGGTTTGGTGGCAGGTTGATATACACAACAAAAAACGG
>USTX01000013.1 GCA_900557655.1 uncultured Eubacteriales bacterium | reverse complement strand
ATTTACAATTTTGGGCGCTGGGCAGCCCATATTAATATCAATGATATCAAATTTGTCAAGCACGCCAGACTTAACAACGCGCGCAAAAACCTCAGGCTCGTGACCAAAAATCTGCACTGCAACTGGCCGCTCGTTTTCTTGGGTTATAAGCAGGTCTTTGGTTTTTTCATTCTCAAACGCCAGCGCCTTAACGCTTACCATCTCGGTTACGGCCAACCCCACGCCAAACTTATACGCAAGGCTGCGAAAACCCGTGTCAGAAAAGCCCGCCATCGGCGCCAAAATCACATTGTTTTTTAAAACCATATTTCCAATTTTTAACTGCTTATTCATAGCCCTATTTTATCAATTATTTTGACTTTGTGCAATAGTTTTGCCCATAACTTATTATTTTGTTTTTTGACGCCCCTTTATCATTGCACTATTTTTCTCGTGTTTTTTAAAAATTATTGTCGCCAACGCAAAATAGATAATCACCGCGCCTAAAATGCAAACGCACAACCAAATAAAATTGTTTATGTCAACAAAATAATCGAAAATTATAACAAACATTGCCATTACTGCTGCCAAAAATGCGATTTTTAAGGTATTTTTAAGGGTGCTTATTGTAAAAAAGCGCACGATAAACGCAAAATCAAACGCCGCAGACGTAAAAAAGCACAAAATATTGGCAATTTGGTCACCATAAATGTTTATGGTCGGTACGCGTATCAAACAAAAGTTGGCAATTATCTTAATTGACCCACCCAAAATTAAGCCAAACAGCGGGATTTTGAATTTGCCAAGGCCCTGACATACGCCGCTTGCAACCTGCGTAAGCGCCAGAAAAATTATGCTTGTTGCACCAATTTTTAAAAGCCCTGACGCCGCAGTAAGTTCTGTATTACTAAGAACTTTGCCATATAATAAGCCCATTATCGGCCGCGACAATAGCGCCAGCCCCACCGCACATGGCACCGAAAAAAACAAAGTAAGCGTCCAACTTTTGTCGATGGTGGCTTTTACTTTTTCGTTACAATTAAGTTCATTATTTTTTGAAATGCTTGGAAGCGCCGCCGTCGCAATCGCCAAACTTACAACAACGGGCAAGTTTATAAGTGACCCCACCGCCCCGCTTGACACGCCAAACATCGCCACAGACACATCGTGCGAAAAGCCAATGCCATCAAGTAAATTAACAACCAGCCCGCTGTCTATAAACTGAACCAATGGCATAATCAACCCGCCAAGCGTCGCCGGCAGGCAGATAGCAAAAATCTTTTTAGAGCAACACTTAAAATTAAGATTGCCAAAATTTAGTCGCGGCCGCCCCTTATCACACAAAAAGCGTATCGCTAAAAAATTAGCCGCAACAAGTTCGCTTATACTTACGCCCAAGAGCGCGCCAAAAACCGACCAATACACTCCCCTCGGTCTAAACAAGTAGGCAAGAAACAGCCCTGCCGCCATCTTAACCACCTGCTCTATCAGCGAACTGACCCCAGACGGTGTCATATTTTCGTTACCTTGAAAATACCCGCGATAGGCCGCGATTATGCCAACAAACAAAATGGCAGGAGCAATCCCAAAAAAGCAAATAAATGCGTCCGCATTGCCTTGCAGCGCCGCAAACGGCCGCGCAAATAACATCACAAGCCCCGTCGCCAGTCCCGACAAAATGACCAGCCAAATGCTAGCCGAAAGAAAGGTTTGACGCACACCAACCACGTCTCCCTTAGCCCTTTTTGCGCTTATAATCTTGGCAAGCGCCTGCGGTACAGACGAACTTGACAGCGTTAAAAGCAGACTATATAACGGAAAAATCATTTGATAAGTGCCGATTCCAACTGCGCCCAAAATCCACGTTAAGGGCAACCTGTAAACTGCGCCAATAATTTTTCCAAGCGCCAAAAAAACGCATAAAGACAAGGCTCCATGCGTAAAACTTTTTTTGGTTTTGTCTTTGGCCTTTTTCATCAAAGTTATTATGCGCCAAACAGCCAGCTTTTTTGCACGCACAACTATAAGTTTAATTTAATGCACAATTTATTGAATTAAGCGTTTATTAAATTACGCCGCTTCAAATACAATATTAAAGCTTATTTTTGCGCCGGTAAACTCATTGCCAGCATGCGAATGCAGCCAAACCAAAAGTGTAAATTCTTTCTCTTCGTCGCTAGGTTTGCCCGACGTTAACAAGATTTTATCTTCTTTAAGGTTTTGACAGCTTTTTTGCACGTCTTTAAGCGCAACTTGAATATGCTCGCGTTGGTCGCCGGGCTCGGCCTTGGTTTCAACCTTGACGTTGGTTACATACATCTTCCACGCGACTGTTGACTTGATTTTAAACACGCCATAAACACCCTCACTTCCCGTCCTGTCAGTTACGGTTGAAGGGATATCCGTGTCACAGTTTTCTTTGCCCGTTACGGGTTTAAGGCCAAGTTTTGACTTTGAAAGCTCAATAGTCTGCACCGTTTGACCCTTTTTGTCAGTCACCGTTATGCCGTCCGCCGCCGTCACTCTTGGCGACGCCACCGTTACCTTTTTTTCAGGATAAACAAACGCCATAAAACAACTGCCGATAATCGCGCACGTTAAAATAAAAAAAATTGTAGCCATAATGGCACCAGTATTTTTCGATTCCATCACAAATCTCCTTACACTAATGGTGCCCCACTTGTGCCTTTCTATTCAATTTGATGAATTTTGGCAATAAAAAACCCTCAACATCGTGAGGGGGTTTGCCTTAATTTTTATCGGCGTTTTCTTTGTTTGCCTTTATTTCAGCGTTGTTTTCGCCTTCTTCTTTTCTTAGCGCCTTAGCAAAATACCAGAAAGAAACGGCTTGAAAAATAGCAAGCGCAAGAATTACCGCAAACATAATCCATGCAAAAGTTTTCGCATTAAGCGCCAAACAAACAACGCCAACAGCCACACACAAAAGCGTTATGATTACGCCTAAAATCATTGATTTTCTGTTATACTCCATACCAATTCTCCTTAGCTAAAATAAGTATAGCACAAGAAATGAGAAAATGCTATACTTTTTCAAAATTTTTTTTATTTATTTTATCGCCAGGTTTTCACTAAGCAATAACAGCGTTGCCCCCGCCTGCGCATTTATAATTTTGATAACCCGCGGGTCAGCAAATTCGTTTCTAATCCAGTTTTTTATCGCCGTGCCCTTATGGTATCCGTGCACTACCAAAAAACCCTTTACGTCAACGTCAACAGTATTAAGATAATACAACACCTCGGCGCGCGCGTCTTCAAGCCCAAGCCCGTGCACATCCACCTCAACGATTTTGCCATATTTTAAAACCAAAAATGGGTCAACCATATTTATGTGTTATCCTTTCGTATCGCGATGATTTTGCCAACGCTGTCAGTATATTCAAGGTCGCTTCGCATTCTTTCATCAAAATAGGTGAATTCATATGCCTTGCGCTCTTGGTTATACACATAGGTTCCCTCTTTCTTGTACCCCGTTTCGCCCTCTTTCAAATCGATACCTTTGTTGATATTATCAATGGTGTCAAACGTCACTTTAAGCTCAAACGTAAGCCCACTGTCAACAATAGTAAGGATGGTTTCTTTGCTTCCATTTCTGACATTGCACTTTTCTATCTTTATCGCCGTGAAACTCATATCAGGCGCCGTGTACATTCGCGACTCTAAGTTGTCACCACTGCTGCTTGAATTAACCGTATTAAACCCAGAATTGTTTGAATTAATCTGTTCTCTTTCGCCGTTGTTATAAACGCGATAAACCTTGATATAAAGGGTGCGCACCACATTGTTGTCCGCCTCTGTCATATAAAGGTTTTCTACCGACTTAATCGTTTTACCCTTCCACGAAAGGTTGCCCCATACCTTGTCACTCTCGTGATAGTTTACAACGTGTTTAGACACGTCTTTAAAGTCTTGCGGACGCCCCGCAACCTCAACCTCGATATCAATAACGATTCTTCGATAGATATAAACTGGGATTTGATAAGTGCCCGTTATCACCTCAACACCGTCAATGTTGGTGTATGTTTGAAGGGTAACTATCACAAAAACGTCTTTAAGTTGTTTCTCTTCATCGCCCGTTCCTGTAATGTTATCTTCTGGCCTGTACGTCTTTTTAAGTTTAAGACAGCGATTGGCTTTATCCAAAACAACCCCCGCACCCGTCTCAGCATCGCTGGCATCAAAAGGCGCAACAGCATACGTCTTGTTGGTTTCGCTATCTATTGCGTATCTGTATCTGGCCTCGCCGTTAGTGCCAATATATTCAGTTTTATAGTCAATTAATGTAAGCGACTTTATGCCAGTGTCTAAAACGCGGATATTTTCGCCATTGATGCCGCCAATTTCGCTGGCACGCTTACTGCCAAACAAAAGCTCATAGTTTATTGTGTAATAACTGCCATCGGCGTACATCGTTTTTCGGTCAATCTTAGTTCCTGTCTCGTCAACAAAATAAAGGTCGTCAGGTTCTTTGTCAACAACGTTAACGATAACAGTGTCTTTAAGGCTTGGGTTGTCTACGCAATAAATGCTAAGCGTTGCCACGCCCGCCTTATAATATTCAACAAAAAAGTTACCATCTTCGCTTACCATCTTCGCAACCGTTGGGTCACTTGACGCGAACGCTATGCTAATTCCACCCGAATTGGCTTGGGTTTTTAAAACGAAAGGCAGGCGGTTAATTTCGCTGCTTAAAAGGTTTAAGGTTATGGTGGTCATCTCGGCATAAACGTTAATCTGCACCACTTTTACCTCGGTCTCAGTGTAAGAATTCTGCGCGCTTAACACCTTGTCTTTAACCCTAACAAACGTGCTGCCAACCGCTTTGGCCGTTAAAATGTTAGCGCCATTTTCTTTGGAAACCGAACAAATATCACTATTATCAACGCTAAGCACATAGTTTTCAGCAGTATAGTCGCTTAAAATTGATTGCTTTTGGCTGAGTTTGCTGTTGCTTAAATATACGTCAATCTGCTCTACTCCGCTTGACGCTGAAAACACATTAGTTGACTCATAAATCCTGAAATCGTTGACTTGTATCGTTGAAATGTTGCCAATTAAGCCAACCAAAACAACGCCTAAAATCAAGGCGACAACAAAAAACGAAGATATAAAGATAAGCGTTTTAAGCCTTTTACTCATCAGTTCCCCTTATGTTTATCCATTTTTGTTATTTTACCCTTTCGATAGGCAAATTATAAGCATTGCCATACCGAAAATCCATTACAATATTAGTTTAAATAATATAACGAATTTTGTCAAACAAAACAACGCGGCTAACAAAAAAACTCCCAAGTTGGGAGTTTCTTAAAAATATTTACGCTGCGGTTTGAGCTTTGCCATTAAGCACAAATCTTGTTACTGTATTGCTACCTGTGCTGCCAAAATCCATAATTGATTCATCAGCCCCGTTATAGCCAACAATACCGCCAACGCCACGGATAGACTCGATGCCCGAAACAATCGTTTCAAACCCTTCAAATGAATAGTCAACTTCAAGATTTTCAATCTGGTTGCCCGTTATGTGAACCATCGCCGAGCCGTTAAGTTTGCCATGAGCATCAACAATATACTCAATGTCTTCGCCGCCAACAATCTCAGTTTTTGTTATCACGTTGCCATCAGCATCTTTATCAGTAGCGATTGAACCAACAAGACCGCCGATAAGCATTTGTGAATACATCGTGTCGCCAATCTGCGCGCTGTAACCCGCGTAGTTGATAAACACTTTTGCGCTAAGCGTGTTGTTTGAAATGGTTACGCCGCCTTCATACACACGCGCTACGATACCGCCAAGTTGCGCAACGCCATACCAGTTAGTTGCCACTGCTTTTTGGTTAACGTTAAGCGTGATTGCGTTGTTATCAATAGTTGCACCAGCGTACGTAAAGCCAACCGCGCCCGCAATTGAATATGTGGTGCTTGAATTTTGAAGGCTACCGCTTGTAACTGATGCATCAACCATCATATCGGTTAAAGTTGCTGCGTTAACAAGCGCACCCGTTTCACCCATAATGTTAACAAGACCGGCCATATTAAGCCCATCAACAAGCTCGACTTTAACGTTAAAGCCAGAGATTGTGCCTGACTTATGCTCTACTGCAAAGCCCGAAACATAGCTTTCATAGATGGCTTTAAGCGCCTTTGCGCCCTCAACCTTTTTAGAAACGCTTTTAACTGTTACATCGATTTTTGGTTTGTTAGCGCCGCCGGTTACGCTGCCCTTATTAATTTCAACAGCACCACCGACCCTTACGCCTTTAAGATACCCGCTTACAGCCACGCCGTCAAACGACTCGCCAAACACGATTTTGTTGTTGTTATTGCTTACCATTCCCGCAACGGCGTACCCCGTAAGGTTACCGTTAAACGCGCAGTTATTGATAACACCTTCGTTTTGATAAGCCACGCCCGCAACAATACCCTTAACGTCAACCGCTGCGTTTTTAACGATTACGTTTGTTAATGTTGACATATTGTTAACAAGACCTGCAACGCCAGCAACTGCCGTGTTTATCGTTGACGCGTCTTTGATATTTAAGAAGGTTTCGTTGCCCGAAGCCGCAATGCCCTCAACCGTTGAATTTAAAATGGTTGACGCATACATTTTTCCAGCAAGACCGCCCAAAAGCGCACCGTTGTTATAAACCATTTGTGCGTTTACAGTTGCTTTTGCGTTTTCAACAGTAGTGTTAAGTTTAGCAACAGCAACAACGCCGCCCGCCGCTACACCTTCTTGTTGATTTAAAACGAATTTAACATTGCTTGTTACGTTTTTAATTTGTGAGCCACTTGCAACGCCAACAACGCCGCCAACGCCGTTATCAAACGCGCCGCCAGTTTCGTCACTAAAACTTAAAGAGTTAATGCTTGATGAAGCGCTTACGCCGTCAATAGTTGAATCGATTGCATTTGCTGCAACCGCACCAACGGTCACAAGCCTTACTCGTTCAGCGTTACCAACCACCGTTTTGTCCTCAGCAATTTGCGTACGGATGGCGCTAACAACGTCTTCTGCTACCGTAAATTTAGAGTTAACAACGCTAAGGTTTTTAATGCTTGCAGCGTTAATTGTGCCAAAAACGCCAAGCTCAATAAACGCCTCAGTTGCGCCGCCAATATCAGCAAAACTTACATAATCATTGTAATTTGAAGCCGTTACGTTCATTTCAAGGTTAATAATTGCCTTATCTCCGCCTACAAATGACGCACTAAATGCATTCGTGCGTGTACCAATTGGTTTAAAGCCCGTTTGCCCTGCCATATCGATATCGGCTTTAAGCTCAACAAACTTAACATCGGCACCCAAGGTTTTAAAGTTGCCCGCGTTAACAAGCGTGCTAAGCTCAATTAAGTGCCCCGCGTTAGCGATAACCCAAGGCGTTTCGGCCGTTTGCCCATTGCCCTGAGAGAACACTTCAATAGTAAGATTAACTTGCTTGTTGTTTTTATTTTTTGCTTTAACCGTAGTTTTTCCCGCGTTTTTCGCTACATACGCACTTTCAGTTTCATCATAAACAAGCATTGAGTTTTCATCAGCCGTGTCAAACCCAAAGTTGATTTGTTTATAGTCTTTAAGCTCGCTGCAAACATCTTCCGTTCTGTACGCAAGATAAACGGTTTTTTCTGGGACGGTTGCCCCGCCAAAAGCCGTTGCGATAGTAGTTATAGCAAGTGTTAATGTTAAAATAATACTTACGATTATTGACGCAAATACACCTTTTTTCATAATCTCTCCCTATACAAAAAATTTTTCACCCGATTTCTTTGTTAAAGTATACCCCACAAACGCAAAAAAGTCAATAGGTGACATATATTTTTTTAGTCTGCACTCAAAATTTTGCCACAAAACCACCCAAAAATAGGCCAAAATTGCGTTCTTTTGGCAAGTTTAATGTCAAACGTATGCCATTTTTGCCAATTTTTTGCAATTCACAACTACTAACTTTCCACCTCACCAAATAATTTTTCGCAAACAAAAAGTGGGGGTCAGCCCCACCCTTTTTAAAGATAAATCAAACTGCTTATTTGTTTTTGATTTTCGCCCTGAACAAATTTACAACTAAACACCAGCCTGTCTTTGCTTGACGAATAAAGATTAAAACTTGCCTTGCATACCTTAACGCCGAACTTAACATTACCATCATCATTATAACATTTCGGAGTGGCAACGCAACTTATAGTTTCTGTTGGCCTGTTTTCTATCGGCTTAAAATCTTTGTCAGGAAAGGCCGTTGCAATAATTGAATTAAGCGCGCTTTCGCTTTCAATAACGCCACCATTTTCGTCAACAAGCATAATATAAAAATCAACTTTTACCGCACTAGTTCCTGTGTTTGTGATGGTCGAAAAATTCGCATCTGTTATTTCACGAAGATGGCCTTCGCCGATTTTATAAAATATTCGCATTTTGGCAACTGGCTCAATAACTGACACGTTAATCGACGCATAAATATCGCCGCCCGCCCCTTGCTTTCGCTGGCCGTTATCGTCAACAAGAAAAACTGAAACAACGCAATCGCCCGTGCGCGAGCCCGACGAAATTTGAAGTTTTGATGGGTCAGGTACGTTAACAATTGACGGATCAGAGCTTACAACCTCAAACTTAAAAATATTTTCGTCAACAATTTGAAGCCTTTCGTCTGCGTTTGAAATAACCTCCGTCTTGCCCGATTCTTGATTAAACCTTGCGCCGAACTCGCCAAACATCGTAACAGCGGTTGACGCGCCCTTGGTTAAAACCAAACTGTCAGTGCTGTTAGGCTTTTTATTTTCTAGGCACGGATGCGTAAGGTATACGCTTGACGGATAGATTTTTTTAACAACATAACACTCATCCGTCTTGTTACCAGCCTGAACCGTCAGTTTAACGCTTGAAAAAAAGTTTTCAACGTTGATTATCCCCTCTCCATTAAGAGTGAAATAGTCTTCGCTTGAGCTTTGAAAGGTGGTTGCAAAGTTGTCAGCCGTTGACGGATAAACCTTATAGTCAATCTTGGTGTCACAATTCTCGTCAACATAATAAATCTGCCGTTCAAACCGAATGGCAACAATACTGCTTCCGCCAGAAACTCCACAGCCCGAAAGCATAAGCACACAGCAGAAACACAAACACAAAACCCCAAAAAACTTTTTCATCCCTAAATTTGTTTACCCTTAAATTTATCTTGTGCTATTTTTTTGATATTATTTCATAGTTAATTATAGTTATCACGTGCGCACGTGTCAAATAATTTAACAAATTTAAAAATAATGCTTGAATTTTTAATTTAAATATGCCAAAATAAGTTGTTAAAAATTGTTTCTAAAGAGGACGATTATGAACCAAGAAATACTTTCAAAAATGACCAAGGCTATTAAACAGTTTAATTTGATTGAAGATGGCGACACGGTGGCCGTTGGCGTGTCTGGCGGTAAAGACAGTCTTTTGCTTTTGTCCGCCCTCGCGCAATTTAGGCGTTTTGGCATTGTTAATTTTAACCTTTATGCGATAACGGTGGACTTTGGCCGCAAAGATATGGATTTTTCTCGCGTGGCAGAGCTTTGTAACAGCCTTGACGTGCCATATTTCCAAGAAGACAGCAATATTTATGACGTCGTTTTTAACATACGAAAAGAGAAAAATCCGTGCTCGTTGTGCGCTAAAATGAGGCGCGGCGCTTTGTGTTCGGCCGCAATCAAACACGGCGCAAATAAAATAGCGCTTGGCCATCACAGTGACGACCTCATTGAAACCTTTATGCTTAGCCTGCTTTATGAGGGTCGTCTTTCAACGTTTGCGCCTAAATCGCTTATGACGCGCACGAATGTGACGGTTATCCGCCCGTTCGTTTATGTTGACGAAAAAGAAAT